>CAZPXL010000300.1:0-2504 GCA_964591005.1 uncultured Eubacteriales bacterium | reverse complement strand
TCCCAATTAGAACCTGCAGCGCAGCTCCACATCATCTATTTTAACCCTGCTGCTGTTGCCGGCTGACGGCTCAAAAGTAAACCTCACTTCAGCGGTCCGCGCCCCGGCTGGTACACGGCCGGTTGACAGGCTGTAACGCTGGTACCTGCCATCCGGTATGTTTTCCTGGGAGTACCTGGGCTCCGTCCTGCCCACAAACTGGCCGGTCCTGTCATAATAAAATATTTCTACGAATAAGATAAATCTTCCCACACGGCCGGCCAGGACATTCTCCCTGGCCCACCAGACCAGGTCATAGATCCTGCCCGCTTCAATATCTGCCCTCTGTGACAGCACGGCTCTTGCATTGCGAACAGGTCCCAGCTCGGCGGCATAATTACCGGAACGAGATATCGTCGTGCGAGCCACATTGCTTGCATTCCAGCCGGTCGGATCTGATGTCGGACTCGGCCATCTTTCAAATCCCGGATTGACCAGGACATTGATATCAGGGCAGGGTGTAGGAGTAGGAGTGGGTCTGGGTGTGGGTGTCGGAGTGGGGCCGACCGCCCTGATCCTGATAGTTGTGGAAATCCCCCGGTTTGCCAGCCCTTCGGCAACATTAAAGCCTTCCATGGTAATCAGCCCTGCCGCAACCTGCTGTCCTTGATTATTTCTCTGGTTCCACACGACACGAAAAACCTGGCTCTCTCTTGGCCTCAAGGTTACAGTGGCTGTTGCCTGGGCAAAAAATCTCCCCCGCGACCAGCGCCAGATTATCGTCTGGTCTGTACCGCGCCTGGCCAGAAACTCAAAGCGCTGGGCTGTACGGTAACGGAGGGTAATGTTCCTGCTGCTTGTGTTAGTCTTGATCAGGGTTATTACCACATTTTCTCCCCGGTCGTAAATCCTCTGGTCGGTAAAAATTGTGTACGTCAGGTTATCTATACGGCGGCTTACTTCATTCTCCCTGCCGCCTGTTACTCCATTATCCCCGCCGTTATCTCCATTTGTGCCACCCGTATCCCCATCCCCGGGAATAGTAAGTACCTGGCCGACAAATATAACATTTGGATTAGCAATATTATTTGCCTGGACCAGAGCTTCCACAGTAGTGCCGAAACGCTGGGCGATCGCGAATAAAGTATCCCCGGTCTGAACCGTGTATGTAGCCATCTTTTTCCCTCCCTTTCTTGTAAAAATACAAATGTTTTTTTCATCTTATGTCTTTATAAATTGAATTGTTCCTCCGGAAGAAAAGAGAAGGCTGGTTTTCTTAAACCGGCTTGGTTGCAGACACAATCTCCATGGTGTTGAATCCGCCCCGGCATTTGGACCTCGCGAGCAAGAGCAATTCAGAGCTTGAACGGTTAAAAACCTTCATTTGTCCATCATTGTCAAATGTATTTCCCTACAATAAAAACCGGCCTTTCCTTAAGAAAAGCCGGCCTCTACAACTTTGCCATCCGCTAAAGAAGTTTTAACATCGATTATCCTCTGGTTGCGGGAACCTCTGAAGGGGAGCTCAAAATCTCTTTCCCCTTTTATAAAAGGCCCGTCTACAATATAGTCGGAAACCAGGAGAAGATCTTTAATGCCCTGGTCCTCAGGCAGGAGGTTTTGAAGCCTTTCCCAGGTGTACCCCGTATAGGTGATTAGATCAAGGCCCATCGCTTTCACCTGCCGGCCGAGCCAGGCCAGCGGCCCGGCCTGAAGGAATGGCTCCCCGCCGGAAAAGGTAACTCCCCTGATCAGTTTTTCTTTTCTGACCTGCTCCAGCAGGTCTTCAACTCAAACGGAACCTCCCTGCCGTCACGCTTTTGGATTGTCTTAAACATGGTAACCGGTCCCCCTTTTACGATGCCTACCTGTTCTTGAGAAGGTCTGTTAATTCCTGCATAAAACTCTCTGCATCCCTGAATTCACGGTAAACCGAGGCGAAACGTACATAGGCAACCTCGTCGAGCCCACGCAGCTCTTTCATTACCAGCTCGCCGATATACTCGCTCTTCACCTCAGGCTCCATTAAATTTCGCAGGTCACGTTCAATATTATCGACGATAGCCTCCAGCTTTTCTGTGGAAACAGGCCTTTTCTGACACGACTTAATCAAACCGAGCAGAAGTTTTTGCCGGTCGAATGTTTCCCTGCGGCCGTCTTTTTTTACCACGACAAGCAACAGCCCGTCCACCTTTTCGTAAGTGGTGAACCGCTTGCCGCACCCCCCGCATTCCCTGCGGCGCCGGATCGAATCACCTTCCACCGTAGGCCGGGAGTCCAGTACCCGGCTGTCTGAGAGCCTACAAAAGGGGCATCTCATGATCCTTATCACTCCCCGCAAAGTATATTTATCAGTGTCTATCGTGTGCAAGTCAACATAAATATAGTGGATTTCACAGCTAATATTATACTATATATTGAAATACGGTGAAAAAACTTAAATTATGCGAAAATGCAAACGGGAGAGCAGTTAACTCTCCCAGGCTTCACATTGGTTTTCTTTTCACAACTTTAAACTTTTATCC
>CAZPXL010000299.1:0-2517 GCA_964591005.1 uncultured Eubacteriales bacterium | reverse complement strand
AAACTTATTATAAGAATTAATAATTGCGTTTATTATTTTATCTGGTATAATCATCATAAGACCTTTAAAGGGGGGATAGCATGTTTTCAGGAGCGTTTCAGCCCTTGCATTTAATACTGATCCTGGTAGTGGTCTTAATTATTTTTGGACCGGGCAAACTGCCGGATGTAGGCAAGGCAGTGGGCAAGACCATACGTGAATTTAAGCGTTCAACGCAGGCAGATATTGAAGAGCAGGAAGAAACCAAAGCTAAAGATCAGGCAACCAAGGCATAAACATCAAGAATAGAATTTATAGCCCGCTTTTGGCGGGCTTTTGTTTTGGTTTAGTGCAGATTTACTTATTGATTTATTTATAATCTAAGTTTCCTGTATTGCTTAAATTAAATTCGCTGGCGGAGTGATTTACAAGATGATCAGGATTAACATGATTTAAATAAATTTGTGTATTCAATGTTTTTAATGCTTTTTAAATCCTGTTAATCTTTTAAATCTTGTTAATCCTGTGATATAAGGTTTTTTAATTATTAAGAAAGGCCGCTGTTGTCAGCGGCCTCAGTCGTTATTCTTCCATGCGTACGCAGTTTCTTCCGTCACTCTTAGCTTTATACAAGGCCTGGTCGGCCCTCTTAAATATAGTATCGATGTTTTCAATTTCAGCGCTTCTCAGGGAGGAAACCCCAAAACTCGCGGTTATTTTAATACTGTCCAATCCGGGAACTTCTAATTTTGGTACTGCCGTGCAGAGGCGGCTGGCTTTTTTAAAAGCGTCTTCCCGGCCGGCTCCCGGCAGACAAATAATGAACTCTTCACCGCCGTAACGGCCCACGAAATCGTACGAACGGCACTGCTGCATGAGGAACTCCGCCATTTTTTTCAGGACCTCGTCCCCTAACTGGTGGCCGTGGGTGTCGTTAATATTTTTAAAATAATCTATGTCAGTAAGGATTACGCTCAGGGATAAATTCTCCCGCCTGGCCCGGTTAATTTCCGCGTCAAGCTGTTTTTCGAAAGCACGCCGGTTCAATGTGCCGGTCAGGTAATCGGTGTTTGAAAGCAGTTCAGCCCGTTTGCGGGCTTGCTCCTCTTTTCGCTTGGAAAGAACCAGGCCGCTGATGTCGTTAAAAGATTCATAAGTGGTTTTTGCCAGCTCCTCATAAGCTGTCTTGATCTCTTCATAAGCAGCTTTAAGTTCCTCGTATTTTTCATCTTTTTTTCCGTCCGGGCCGTTTTTGGTGAGGTCGCTGACAACACACAGCAGCATTTCTTCATCATCAATACGGGCACTCCTGGCGATAATCTCCACCGGGAAAACCCTGCCGCTTTTACTGCGATGAGATGTTTTAGTTTTTAAGGCTTGAATGGATGATTCTTTAAGCGCGTCCGAAATGTCGAATTCTGCTTCAGGTTCGCACAGGTCTCGGATGTTACCGGCCAGCAGTTCTTCCCGGTCATATTCGTACGCTGACGCCGCGGTGTCGTTCGCGTCGGCTATTCGCCCGTCATGCCCGATTAAAAGTACGATATCATTGTTTTGCAGCAAGAGGTACTGAAAGAGGGATTGTAACATTTTTTACCACCCATGTCATATTAAAATTAATTAAATTTTAAAAAATATATCTTCGTCGAAAAATGACAATATTCCTTTAATTGGACCCTGCTAATAACATATTTTTCTTTTCGCTAATATAATAGCATAAAATTCTGACATGAAAAGCAGGAACAGTTTTGACATGGTAGTTATTAAAAACGAAGAGCTATGCACGGCGGGCAGCGACCACGCCGTATTCAGCTGGGTTACGCCGGGCCGGAAAGCTGACACCACCGTTTACCTGGGTGAGGATCCCGGCGCCCTTGTCAAATATACAGGCCGGCCGGATACCGAATACCACCTGGCGGAAGTGCGCGGACTGAGACCCTCCACCCGCTACTGGTACACTGTGGCGAGCGGCGGCGCCCGCGGTCCCCTCAATTCCTTTATCACCCTGCCCGCACCCGAAGGGAAACCGCTGTTCAACCTGGGGCTTATAAGCGATACTCATATTGCTTTTGGAGACTCGGTAAACGATGTCAACGAAAAGTATTTCGGCAAACTGGGCAAGTACTCCGGTGTTCTTTTTGAACAGTGCGTCAGGGATATCAAGGACAGAAATATTAACCTGGCCCTGATTAACGGCGATCTGACGGACTCGGCCAGCGAGCGGCAGTATCAGGAGCTGGGAAAATACCTGCTGCCTGCTTTTGGCGGTATTCCCTGCCTGGTTTGTATCGGCAACCACGATAAATACCTTAAGAACGCGGGCCTGGGTGAGCGTGGATTTTTAAAATACGTGGCAGGCAGGTCAGAGACCCGGGCCAGTTTTAATATCCTGGGTCACCAGCTGATTCTCATTGATAGCTGCGGACAGGACAAAGACTGGGGGCAGATCGGTGATGAGCAGCTGTTTTGGGTGGAGCAGCAGTTAAAGGAGGCAGCGGGCCGTCCGTCATTCCTTTTTCTTCACCATCCCTGCAGCGG
>CAZPXL010000298.1:0-2527 GCA_964591005.1 uncultured Eubacteriales bacterium | reverse complement strand
CCGGTCTTTTTTAAAGGTTCGACGAGTGATTTTTCAGGCTCTGACTTTGTTATTTCCTCAAAATCTGAGACGGTCACAAAACGACGGCCAGGTGAAGTTGGTTTAAACTTTTTTATTGCCACTTAGGTTGCACCTCCTTCATCTCCGGCTTATATTCCCTCAAAGATTTCTATCTTATCACCTTTTTTCAAAGTGACAATAGCCTTTTTGGTATCGGACGTCATGCCGGGAATATTGCGGACTCTCTTCTTTCTGCCCTTTACATTCATGGTGTTGACTTTTTCCACCTTGACTTTGAATAAGCTTTCCACCGCTTGTTTTATCTCGGTCTTATTGGACCTGGGATCCACCTGGAAGGTGTACTTGTTATCCTCGATAAGAGCTGTGCTTTTTTCAGTTATAAGCGGTTTCCTTAGAATATCGCGAGGGTCTTTCACTATGCAAACACCTCCTCGACCTTGGCAACAGCGTCCTTGGTCATAACCAGCTTATTGTAAGCCAGTATGTCGTAAACGTTAAGGCCGGTCGCTATCAACGGCTTGATATTGGGGATGTTGCGGGCTGATTTTTCCACGCTCTCATCCTTATCAGCTGTCACCAGCAGGGCATCATCAACTTTCAGGTTGCTCAATATCCTGGCCATATCCCTGGTTTTAGGCTGATCAAGCTTAAGTTCGTCCAACACCAGGATGTCTCCCGCGTTGACTTTTACTGACAGCGCTGATTTCAGCGCCAGTCTCCTTACCTTCTTCGGCAGGCTGTAACCATAGTCCCTGGGGTGAGGCCCAAAAACGATCCCGCCGCCGCGCCAGATGGGTGAACGGATGGTGCCATGACGGGCCCTGCCGGTTCCTTTTTGACGCCAGGGCTTGCGGCCACCGCCGCTGACCTCAGACCTGGTTTTAGTATCATGAGTGCCGAGGCGGCGGCTGGCCAACTGCATCACAACAGCGTCGTGTAAAACCGACTCATGTACTTCGACGCCAAAAATATCATCCTTCAGCGTCAATTCGCCGATCTGTTCGCCGCTGATATTGTACAACGCTACTGTTGGCATGCTATATCCTCCTTCGATGGGACGTGAGACTTGGAACACGGGAACCGGTTAAGTCCCCCCGGGTGATTTCAACGTCACACTGTCACATCACGTATTGATTTCTCAGTCTTAAATAAATCGTGGCGTGAGGTTTCCATATTACAGGCTTAAGCTCTTAAAGCTTACTATTTAAGTCTCACGTCTCACGACTCAAGACTTAGTTGATGGTTTGACCAGGACTAAACCACCCTTTGGACCGGGAATCGCGCCTCTTACGGCAATCAGGTTCCGGTCGGCGTCAACCTTGATCACTTCCAGGTTCTGCACGGTGACCCGGTCAGTTCCCAGGTGTCCGGGCAGTTTCCTTCCCTTAAACACTCTGGCCGGCCCTTTCGCTCCCAGCGAGCCGGGACGGCGGTGGTACTTGGAACCATGGGCCATCGGGCCGCGGTGAAAACCATGGCGCTTAATGCCGCCCGCAAAACCTTTACCTTTGGTTGTGCCTACCACATCAACCTTTTCACCCTGGGCAAAAATATCTGCCTTAATTTCCTGTCCAACCTGGTAAACTTCCAGGTCTTCAACAGTCAACTCCCGCAAAAAGCGCAGCGGGCGAACACCGGCTTTAGAAAAATGTCCCGCCAGCGGTTTGGTAAAAAGGCGTTCTCTCTTCTCGCCAAAGCCAATTTGAATGGCGCTGTAGCCATCGTTTTCGGGGGTTTTTTTCTGGACTACCGTGCACGGGCCGGCCTCGATAACAGTGACAGGAATAGCCAGGCCTTTTTCTGTAAAGATCTGACTCATACCAATTTTTTTCCCAAGAATCCCTTTGGGCATGCTTTTCACCTCAATTTTCTGTGATAAGAGGTTGGAGTCGCCTCCAACATTACCTCTAATTTTAAAGCTTGATCTCTATGTCCACACCCGCCGGCAGATCCAGGCGCATCAGCGCGTCAACAGTTTTCGGGGTTGGTTCTAAAATGTCGATCAGACGCTTGTGCGTCCTCATTTCAAACTGTTCCCGCGAATCCTTATTCACGTGCGGGCTGCGCAGGATTGTATAAATATTTTTCTCTGTAGGCAGCGGAATCGGTCCGGCCACGGAAGCGCCTGTTCTTTTCGCTGTATCTACAATTTTTTGAGCGGACTGATCAAGCATGTGGTGGTCAAAAGCCTTCAGCCTGATCCTGATTTTTTGGCTTTTCATACTATTAAAGGTCCTCCTTACTCGCCCGATTAGCGGACTTTCTCGGTGAAAATTCCCCATCTCGGTAGTCGGTTGTGTGTTGTCGGTAGTCGGATTGCTTGTTGAAATTCGCTTTAGCGAATTCCTTCCAAAAATCTGACTACTGACTACTCACTACTGACAACTGAACTGGCAACCTTCCACCTCATCGCATTATAAGTCTGTTAGATTCCTTGTATCTGTTTATTCCTTGAACCCGGTCACAACGCCGGCGCCCACGGTGCGGCCGCCTTCGCGAATGGCAA
>CAZPXL010000297.1:0-2533 GCA_964591005.1 uncultured Eubacteriales bacterium | reverse complement strand
GGCCAACCTGGCCCTGATCATATACACCCTGTTGGTCCTGCTGATTTTTGCCGCGCTGCACGTAACCATGACCCTGCCGGGTGTGGCGGGATTCCTCTTGTCAATGGGCATGGCCGTCGATACCAACATCATTATTTTCGAGCGGCTGAAGGAGGAGCTGTGGGCCGGGAAGACGCTCAGGTCGGCTATTGACGCCGGCTTTAATAGGGCCTTCGTGGCTGTCCTTGATTCGCACATTACTACGCTGATTACAGGAATTATACTGTACTATTTCGGCACAGGGCCGATTAAAGGCTTCGGCATCACGCTGTCCATCGGTGTTGTTGCCAGCCTGTTCACAGCTGTTACCATGACCAGGTGGATCCTCCATCTTGTCGCTGACTGCAGCAAGTTGCATAACCTCAAGCTTTACGGGAAATAGGGGGGATAAAAATGAACTTTAGAGAAAGCATGCCTTTCCATTTTATCAAACTGCGTAAAATCTGGTATTCTATATCTATACTGATCCTCATCCCGGGCATAATATCCCTTTTCCTGCAGGGCTTAAACCTGGGCATCGATTTTACCGGCGGCAGCCTGCTGGACCTTAAATTCAGCAACCCGGCCACTGTTGAGCAGGTGAGAGGGGTGCTTGATGAATTTGGCCTGGAAGGGGCGACAATTCAGCAGAGTGATGAAGATACTTTCCTGATCCGGACCAAGGAACTGACCGAGGATGAGAGCAGGGGTATTTTGAGTGAGTTCAGAAACAAGCTCGGTGAAGTCACCGTGCAGCGCGACGAGAGGGTTGGGGCGGTGATAGGCAAAGAATTGATAATGAGGGCTTTTTACGCCCTGGCCCTGTCTTCCGTGCTAATCGTCATCTACGTGGCCTGGCGCTTTGAATTCAAGCAGGGCGTCGCGGCTATCGCTGCCGTGCTGCACGACGTCGTGATAGTACTGGGGGTGTTCTCCGTCTTCCAGTTGGAGGTGGAAAGCGATATTATCGCCGCTGTCCTGACCATCGTCGGTTTCTCCCTGATGGACACCATCATCATCTTTGACCGGGTCCGCGAAAACAACCATTTAAAGAAAAAGGGCGAGGCACTGGAGGACATTATCAACAGGAGCCTGTGGCAGACCATGGCCCGCTCCATCAACACTACCATGATGATTTTGATTGTCCTTATCGCGCTTCTGCTGTTTGGTGGGGTAACCATGCAGAACATGCTCCTGGCGCTGCTGGTCGGTATTTTCAGCGGAGCGTATTCCTCCATCTTCAACGCTGCCCCGCTGTGGTATGACTTAAAGCGGCTGGAAAAAAGAGGCAGGCCCAGAACTGCGTAAGAAAGTAAAGGCGTGTGGTTAAACCACCGCCTTTTTTTTGTTAAATAACTTAGTAACTCAGGTACCAGGTACCTAAGTTTTTTGCTTGTTTGTTTTATTTTAATGCTTTCGGGGAAAATAAATTCAAACGTCAGGCAGCATCTGCACATAAAGGGGTAAACATGGAAACCGCAAACCAAAATCAGCTTATAAAGTCACTCCAGGAAAAAATCGCGGACCTGGCCGTAAAAATGGAAAAAATGAAACTGGCCGAGTATGTCCAGCTGCTTGACAGACCGTGGAGGCTGTTATATATCAACTTCATCGCCGGGCTCGGCAGGGGCGTCGGCATAGCTGTGGGGTTTACGATCTTGGGCGCCGTCATCCTGTATTTGCTTAAGTACCTGGTTTTGTTGAACCTTCCCTGGATAGGCGGTTTTATTGCTGAGATTGTCAGGATGGTACAGCTGAAAATATGAAAATAGGCTCTTAACACTAATGGAGGTGCTCCGGGTGGATAAAGTGACACAGTCAAATTTCAAAAAGCGTCTATTGCAGGAAAGGGAGAAACTCACCGGCCAGATTGATTTTCTGGATGAGCAGGGGCAAAGCGGGCTGGGGATGTCAATGAAAGACTCAACCAGTGAACTGTCAACCTATGATAATCATCCGGCAGACCTTGGCACAGAGGTTTTTGAGCGCAGCAAGGACTTTTCGCTAAGGGAAAACGCCATGCTTACCGTAGCTGATATTGACGGTGCGCTCGAGAGAATAAACGACGGGACTTACGGCGCCTGTGAGGTCTGCGGCAGGGATATCCCATTGGAGAGGCTGGAGGCCGTCCCTTCAACATCAAAATGCAGAAACTGCAAGGAGGCGGAAGAAAACATCCCCCACCAAAATGACCGGCCGGTTGAGGAGGAAGCCATTGGTACGCCCTTTGCCAGGACCTTCAACGACGATACAGACAATGTTGGGTACGACGGCGAAGACGCCTGGCAGGAGGTGGCCCAATACAGCGAGACTACCGACGAATGGTCCAGGGGCGGCTCTTACTATGGATATTCAGATTTTGATGTGGAAAGAAAAGGCGCGGTGGATGACGTGGACAACATCCCTTACGAGGTTGGGGAAGACGGCATGTTCTATAAGAATTTCCGCGGCGTGGACGATGAAAAGGCATAATAAATGCTCAGAGTGTCGATAAATTCATCATGCAAAGTCCATG
>CAZPXL010000296.1:0-2553 GCA_964591005.1 uncultured Eubacteriales bacterium | reverse complement strand
TAAAACCGTGCTCCTTCAAAAGAGCAATAATATGGCTCATGATCGGTTTATTCAAAACCGGAACCATAGGCTTTGGCCTGCCGCAGGTAAGGGGCCTTAGGCGCGATCCCTCACCGCCGGCCATAATGATTGCCTTCATACCTGAAACCTCCGTAATCTGCCTGCATAATTATTCTAGGAATACCTGACCAGCCTCCGGTTAAAGCGTCCAAAGAAACCGGGCTGCCTATCGGGCGCTTCCCACACAGCGGTGCGGTTTGCTTTTATAACTTCTTTATATACCGAGATCGTTTGACGGGCGATATTCTGCCAGTTAAATTCCTCCACAACCCGGTTGTAGGCGTTCTCCCTGAGCTGTTCTCCCAGCTGCGGCTGTTTCAGAAGGGCGATGATATTACGGGCCAGAGAATGGCTGTTCCCGGTGCGGACTTTAAGCCCGTCTATTCCCTGCCTTACAATTTCACTGATGCCCCCGCAGTCGGAAACTACAACCGGGGTCCGGGCGGCCATGGCCTCCAGGGCTACGATGCCGAAAGGCTCGTACAGGCTTGGGAACACCGCCACATCAGACCAGCTGTATAAACTATTCCTGACCTCATCGTTAATATACCCGGTAAAATATACCCTGTTGGAGATTCCCATGATCTCGGCCTGGTGTTTCAGGACATTGAGGTGAGGGCCCTTACCCGCGATGATGAATTTTGTCTGGGGGTAATGCGATAATATTTCAGGCGCCGCGTCCAGCAGGACCTGAACGCCTTTTTCCTTGACCAGCCTGCCCACGTAGAAAACAATTCTCTCATCGGGAGCGGCGTAAAAACTGCGGCTGGCTTTATCGCTTTTAGTCTGGAAGTTTGCGACATTTACACCGTTGGGTATTACCGCCACCTTGTCCTGGGGCAGCTGAAAAACGTGCTTGACTTCTCCTTCCATATAGCGGCTGCAGCAGATAACCTTCCAGGCTTCATAAGTAAGCCACCATTCAATGTCGCTGATATGTCTCTGCACATCATTGTGCAGACCGTAATTGCGGCCATATTCGGTAGCGTGTATGGTCACAACAAGAGGCAGCCGCCCGGCATGTTTGATAGCCCTGGCCGCGTAGGCCACCAGCCAGTCGTGGGCGTGCAGGATATCAAAACTGTGTATATCGGCCAGGAGCGGGATGGCTTTTTCCAGCAGCGCCACGTTAAACTGCGCCACCCAGGTCACAAAGTCGGGTGATGACACCTGGTAGGGTTCCACCCTGTAAACCCTGACCCCGTTTACCTGCTCAAATGGCGGGGCTCCTTTTTCACCGGCCGTGATCAGGTGCACTTCCACCCCCTGCCCGGCGTACTCATTCGTCAAATCGTACACGTGCTGGGCCAGCCCCCCCACGCTTTTGGGCGGGTATTCCCAGGATAACATTAAAACTTTCACTGAAACGGCCTCCTATTCATTGACATCTCTCCACTTAAAAGCAATGGTTCTGCCCTTTAAAGTCGCCATAACAAAAATCCCTACCGGGCTAATGGCAGGGATTGTTTCATTTAATATCGCTGGCCCCCGTTGTGTACCTCAAAGCTCCAGTTGACTCCGTTGTTATTATCCCAGTGATCGGCGCCGTCCTTGAAACAGAAGTTGAATCTCCCTTCAGCCTCGGGCATTTCAACGTCGCTCACCCAGCCCCAGCCTGTTTTCTCCATGTGGATGCTGGAAACACCCCGCCACTTGTTATGGTGACCGAATCCGTAATGGAGATAAACCTGCCCGCTCTCTTTACCGAGCAACCCGTTGTAAAAAACCGTGATTTCTTCACCAGCAGTAATCGGCGTCGGGTCAACCACAACCCCGCCGGGGTAACCTGCCTCATGCATAGCCTGAAGCTTTGCTTCCCCCTGGCCGAACCTGGTTGGATTAGCCATCCGGCTCCACCTCCTCGGTTATGGTATAAATAGGTTTTTATTAACTTTAGTATTGTTTTTCAGCAAACTTTTTATACGAACCAAAATTTTTTAAATACGAAATAATGCAAGCAAAAAAGGACACCCCCTCTTGAAAGGAGTGTCCCAGGTTTTATATAAGTATCCTGATGTTGAATTCGCTTGCGTTTGGGTCGTAAAACGTGCGTCATAAGTTGTAGGGCGGGATTTATCCCGCCAAAGATGTGCGGCTGAAGCCGCACCTACAGAACTCGTGTCACGTATAACGTCCAATAGGTGCAGCTGGTTTCAACAGCATGGACTTTGCATTATTGCGCGCTTTTCTTCTATTTCACAGGCTGCCGCCCCAAACGGGCATTGACTTCCTCCAGGAACTGCCGGGTATTGACTGTTCTCTTTTCCCCTTCCGCCAGTACAGCCAAGTCTTTGGTCATTATACCTTCCTCTATGGTGGCCACGGCTGCTTGTTCCAGTTCACCGGCAAATTGCACCAAACTGCCGGCGCCGTCCAATTCGCCTCTTTTTCTAAGCGCCCCTGTCCAGGCAAATAATGTGGCCACCGGGTTGGTTGAGGTTTCCGCGCCTTTGAGATACTGATAATAATGCCTGGTCACTGTCCCGTGGGCAG
>CAZPXL010000295.1:0-2589 GCA_964591005.1 uncultured Eubacteriales bacterium | reverse complement strand
CGGTCGGGGCGAGAGGCGAAATAGGCGGGATCCACGAGGGCGATACGGGTGACCAGGCCGCCTTCTACCTGGGCATACTTCCGCGCGGCGTCCCGATGACCTGATATTTGTTTAATGACTTCGCTCATGCGGCATACCTCACGATGACGATTCCGGAGCCGCCACTACCGGAGAGATTAAGGGGGCAAGCACCCCCACCGCTCCCTGAACCATCTATTCCATTGTCTGCTCCTGCATATGTTGACCTGCCGCCTCCACCCTTGCCGCCATCCGAATCAAAATGGCCGCCCCCACCACTAGCATACCAATCTCCAAATTCCTCAGCGGAACGTGAAGAAATTTTAAATCCTGCAAACACCTGCTTGCCGTCAGCACCTTTTTGGTTCCCTGCTCCAGCTACTCCATTAACTGGGATTCCACTTGCACCCCCACCACCACTACCCAGCGCTTGGTCTCCGCTTGTACCGCCATTAGAACCGTAGCCAGCGTCGTAGCCTTCTGTTGCGGGGATTGTTTGTAGTGCAACTCCTCCGGCTAATCGTGCGGCGCCGCCGCCACTACCGCCAGTTCCGCCGGTATAGCTTGAGTATCTGCCTCCACCACCGCCACCTTTGGCACGAAATAGTGTCGCCCCGTCTTTAATTGAAAATGTGGTATCCGTTCCGGCATTTCCACGAGTGGTTGAAGTTAATTTCCCTGCGCCGCCCGCGCCGATTGTGACATTATAGATTGTGCCTCCCAATAGGGCTAACTTATCCCCGCCCTCATTTGTGATAAGCCCGCCGGCGCCGCCCCCTGATGAGCCAGCATAATTTGACCCGCCGCCGCCACCACCGACAATCAGATACTCAACATCCACATCAGCCAACACTTCAAGTTCACCATCGGCTTCGAAAATATGGTAGATATAGCCATTATGGAGGATGCCGCCTTCGGTGGGGAGGCTTTGCTGGACGGTGAACTCCGGGGAGACAGCGACATCCGAGGGGGAATAGCCGGGGGCGTAGGCGCGGGCTTTGATGGTGTAGGTGCCCGCGGGCAGGGCGAAGGGGACGGTGTAAAGAGTGGAGTCCTCGGTGGGATCGGAGCCGTCGGTGGTGAAGTAGATCGAGGAGCCGGGAGTGGCACAGGCGATGCTGTGAGCGCTTTCGGTGGTAATCGGAACGTCGGCGGAGATGGTGATGAAGGGGGTGGAGACGATGAGCTCGTAGGCGCCGGCAACCACCTCGGAGGGAGAATAGCCGGGGGCGTAGGCACGGGCTTTCACGGCGAGGCTTTCGCGGAGGCGGAGCTCGCCGTCGAATAAGGTGGATTTTTCAGTGGGATCGGAGCCGTCGGTGGTGTAATAGATCTTAGCACCCGGAGTGGCGCTGGTGAGGATGATGGTCTGATATTCGTAATAGACGCCAGGCTCGGGCGCGAAAACAGGGGCCGCGCAGAGGGGAAGCTCGGCGGTGAGAGGATCGAGAGTGGCGCGGAGGCCGGTGTCCAGGGCGGCCTGGAGCGGGACAGACGAGATCCGGGCGGTGAGGCGACGGGGGTGGAGGCGGGCCTGGAGACGGGCGGTGACGATCATGGGGTTGTCCACGAATTACACGAATTGACACGAATTTTTATAAAAACAGAGGGACAGAGGGACAGAAAAAAGACTTTGAAAACAGAGGGACAGAGGGAGGGGGAGACAGAGAGAGGGGGGGGGCAGAGGGAGGGGGTGAGAGGTCATGCTTCGGGGAAGGTGACGACGGGGAGGGATTTGATGATGAGGGAGCCGTAGGCGATGGTGTAAAGGGTGTCATCCTCGGCGTCGGCGATCTGGGCGTAGAAGGGGTGGGTACCGGCGGCCAGGGCGGCTTCCTTGGGCACGGAGAGGGAGACGACATTGCCGCTGACGGAGCCGGTGATAGGCTCTTCGGTGCCGTCCACGGAGAGGGTGGGGACGGTGAGGCCGAGGGTGGTGAGGGCGAGGGGCGAGCCGGCGGAATCGTAGAGCGAGATCCGGAGGTCGATGGTGTCGCCGGTGAAGGCGGTGATGATGGCGGGCTTATTCATGACTGATCCTGGTTTTTGCTCTGGCGGCGTTTAGGCGGGAGGCGGCCGTCGTTCATGAGGTTGTTTTCAATTTTGTTCCACCAGGCGTCGAGCTTTTCGTCCATCATGTCGCCGATCTGCTCGAGCAGCTCCTTGATCTCGCGGGTGGTTTGGTCGTGATAATCCTGTTTGCAGGCGGCACAGTTGAGCTTGATCTTTTCGATGGCGGCGGCGTTGTCCTTGATCCATTGCCAGGCGGATTTGCCGAGCCAAGTTAGGACGCCGAGATAGAGACCCAGGACGAGGAAGAGGATCTTGATGAGGAGGTCGGTCATGTTATGTCCACGAATTGCACGAATTTACACGAATTTTTATGAAAACAGAGGGACAGAGGGCAAGGCCCTGCGGGGCTTTGGTCGACGAGGACGTCGACCTTCCGGGACAGAGGGCAGAGAAAAGACTGGATTCCGGGGCCCCTACCCCGGAATGACAGGGACAGAGGGGTTACGCGTGACGGGTGATGGGTGATGGGTGACGGGTGATGGGTGATGGAGGGGGAGA
>CAZPXL010000294.1:0-2591 GCA_964591005.1 uncultured Eubacteriales bacterium | reverse complement strand
TCAGTCTGATTCATGAAGACGAAGCTGCTTTGAGCCTGGCCCGGCATGCCGCCGGGCCAGGCCTGAAGTGGGACCAGCCCAACCAGGGAAGGGTTAACCTTCGGGCTGTGCACGACGGCCTCCTTAAGATTGACGTAGACCGGCTGAACAGGCTTAACAACCTGGATGACGTCATCATGGCTACCGCGCATAATAACCGGACTGTAATTAAAGAGCAGATTGTTGCGGGGACCAGGGTAACACCGCTGGCCATCCGCCGTGATTTCCTGGAAGAGGCAGAAGAAATTTGCAGCCAGGCCGGACCCCTGATCACAGTAAAACCATATCAGCCTCTATGGCTGGGAGTGGTGACCACGGGCAGCGAGGTCTATTCAGGGCGCATTCAGGACGGTTTTTGCAGTATCATCAAGCAAAAAACAGCGCCCTTTGGGGCCAGACTTATGGGCCAGGTGATAGTGCCGGACGATCCGTTTATGATTTCCAGGGAAATTCACCAGTTTATCGCTGAGGGGGCGGAACTGGTATTGGTGACAGGAGGAATGTCGGTCGATCCGGATGATGTTACTCCCATAGGTATCAGGACAACTGGTGCGGAGGTCGTATCTTACGGAGCGCCGTCGCTGCCTGGTTCTATGTTTATGATGGCTTACCTGGGACACGTCCCGGTGTGTGGTTTGCCCGGCTGTGTAATGTTTAACAGCGTGACTGTACTCGACCTGATCCTGCCCCGTATTTTTGCCGGGGAGCGCGTCAACCGGTCAGAAATCGTGGCGCTGGGACATGGAGGACTATGTAATGAGTGCTCTGAATGCCATTTCCCGTCATGTCCTTTCGGTAAATCATAAGAGAAATAATTTGGAGGTTAAGTAACCTGGTGTTGGAGAACGTAAAGCTGGAAGAGGCCCAGGAGCTTTTTTTTAATGTAATCACGCCTTTGCCCGGTGAATCCGTACCTTTGCTGAGCACGCCGGGCCGTTTGATTTACCGTGACATATATGCCGCGCATGACCTGCCGCCCTGCGACAAATCAGCGGTGGACGGCTTCGCGGTGTCTATAGATAAGGAAGAAAAGAAGCATAATTATAAGATAAATGAAATATTAAAACCGGGAGAAATGCCGGTCTTTGCACTTGAACCAGGGCAGGCAGCCGGGGTTGTAACAGGCGGCCCGCTGCCGGACGGGACTGTGTCAGTGGTCCCGTATGAGATAACCCGGTTGGAGGGAGATCGCCTTCTGTTTACGGGTGACCTGGTACCCGGTGAAAATATCCGTCCACGGGGAGAGGATCTCAAGGCTGGTGACTTGCTGGTTCCGCGGGGTGCGGCTGTAAACCCGGGAATGCTTGGTGTGATGGCTGCGTTTGGGATGAGTGAAGTCACAGTGTTCAGACGTCCCAGGGTGGCTATTTTAGGGCTGGGGCAGGGAATTGTTTCCTATAACGCAAAGCCTTTACCGGGCCAGGTCAGGGACAGCAACGGGCCTCTCCTTGCTGCTCTCGTTCTGCGAGATGGGGCGCAGGTTACAAGTGTTGAAATGGCCGGTGACGAAGACCTTTCGAAGATAAAAAATATGCTGGAAAAGCTCCTCCGCCAGGCTGATATCGTACTGACAACAGGCGGGACCGCCAAGGGGGAGTGCGACCAGGCCCTTAGCGCGGTAAGACAAACCGGCGCAAAGCTACTTTTTTGGGGAGTGCGGATTAAACCGGGCAGCCACGCCGGAGCCGCGGTCTGCGATGATAAGCTGATTATTTCACTTTCCGGCAATCCGGCGGCCTGCGCGGTAGGATACCACCTGCTGGCAGCTCCCGTTATACGCTTTCTGCAAGGCCTTAGTTTTGACCCGGAGCGTGTCACGGCCGTATGTGCCAGCAATTTTCCCAAAAGAGGGGGGCCCCGCCGTTTTGTACAGGCTAACCTGGAAATTGACCATAGAGGTTTTAGGGTGTCTATTCTGCCGGGTCAGAAATCCAGTATGCTGCGCGGCCTTCTGAACAACGGCAACGCGCTGATCGATCTCCCGGCGGGCCACCCCCCGTTGGAAGAAGGCGCCGAAGTTTCGGTAATCGTTCTTGACTCTTATAGATAATAGGATAGTTTAAAGATGAAAAAAATCAATTATCGTTCAGAGATTATTGAAAAAAGACCGGAGTTGCCTTTGTTCTGTGAGAAACAGCGGCAATCTGTTATAAACAACCTGGCCGAGAAAGCTCTTGAAAAGGGTGCTACTGAGGAAGAGGCAATCGGTTTATTCCTGTGGAAATCAAAAGGTCCGGCCGGCCACAATGAACTTATGCTGTTTCATGCGTTTTACCTGATGCATCAAAGCAGCCGCAGCATAAAGATAGAAAGCAAAGAAGAAGCGTTTGAAATCCTCGGGGCGCCATATGGATTACTGGCTCTTACGGAGGATGAAGTATTTAAGGAAGTAAAAGTCCTATACTGGAAGCAGTTTAATGAATTATCATGCGATTTAAAAGGGTTTTTAAAGAATGCACGTGAAATTGGCAGAAAAAAAAGCGCGTTTGATTATTTAGCGTGGGAGTATCCCGGATTCTGTGTAAACTCCAAATTGAAATAAAATATGGCGT
>CAZPXL010000293.1:0-2627 GCA_964591005.1 uncultured Eubacteriales bacterium | reverse complement strand
ATCTGCCCGAGATCATAGCTAACCATGTAAAAGGAAACAAGGCGATTGATTTGGGTTGCGGTACTGGGCGTTCAACCCGGTTTCTAGAGAAGCTGGGTTTTGCAACGGTGGGTGTTGATATTGCCCGTAATATGATAAACAAGGCCCGGGAAATTAATCCGGGAGGTGATTATCGACTAATCAGCAACGCAGATTTCAGTCAGTTTCCTATGGAGAGCTACGATCTTATTCTGGCAGCATTTACTTTTGATAATATTCCTACCGTTAAAGATAAGATAAATAACCTGAAAGCCATGCGTGGCTTACTAAGCGTTGATGGTATAATAATTATTCTGGTATCATCGCCTGAGATGTATATCAATGAATGGCTGTCCTTTTCCACCTGCAATTTCCCTGAGAATAAGCTTGCCAGGAGTGGGGACAAGGTTAGAAATTTGATTATTGATATTGGTGATAATCGGCCAGTAGAAGACTATCTTTGTTTTGATCAAGACTATAAAGAGATGTTTGCCACTGCCCGGCTGGGCCTTATTGCAACTTATAAACCTTTGGGCAGGACGAGTGAGCCTTATGCCTGGGTAAATGAAACCCGAATTTCTCCCTGGGTTATCTACGTTCTGGCTAAAAAATAAGTAGAACAAGCAATTATAAATTTCTCTTCCTGATGGCAAAGTCACCGCTGAAAAACAGCTTGGCATCCGGCAGGGGCAGGAACGGGTGGTATCAGCATTGGAAATTTCGTCTGCGGGGAATAACAGGCTCTTTGGTGTTTGGGGTGATAAATAAATGTATGATACAGAAAAATACCTTAAAAGGCTGGAGTTATCTAATATTTTGCGGGAACCTGTTATAAGAACTATAATAGGTACGCTGCAGCTTCCTCCTGAGAGCAAGGGGTTGGATGCAGGATGCGGAACCGGTTTCTATACTTTGATGCTGGCAGATGCGGCAGGGACTCGTAGTCATGTTACCGGCCTTGATATTGAAGAAACATTTTTAACAAAAGGACGCTCTTTGGCATCAAAGTCAGGCCTGGCGGAAAGAGTTTCTTTCATAAAGGGTGATATCAGGAAACTTCCATTTGATGAAAATTTATTTGACTGGGCTTTTAGCATGGATCTCGTCGGCTATCTCAAAGTAAGTCCTGTTTTAATTTTAAAAGAACTCGCCAGAACTGTGAAGCCGGGGGGTATCATATGCATCCTAAACTGGTCTTCGCAAATGCTGCTACCCGGATACCCGGTTTTAGAGGCCCGGTTAAATGCAACTTCTTCAGGGATAGCTCCCTTTAATGCGAAAATGAAACCGGATCTGCATAGTATGCGTGCTCTGGAATGGTTTCAACAGGCAGGTTTGAGTGAAACAAGGGCACAGACTTTTGCCGGCGATATTAATCCTCCTTTAAGCCAGGAAATGCGAAAAGCCCTGGCAGATCTTTTTGAAATGCGTTGGGGGGAAGATAATCCGGAATTGTTGAAGGAAGACCAATTAGAATATCAGCGTCTTTGCAGGGATGGTTCGCCGGACTTCATACTGAATATGCCCGGGTACTATGGATTCTTTACATATTCGTTGTTTCGGGGCAAAGTGTTATGAAAAAAATCATATAAATATGAACACAAGTAAAATTATTTTATTAAAGTATCAATTTAATACCTGTACAAAGCCCCGGGTGCCGTCAACACGCACATCATCCTGTGTTGGAAGATAGAGTAGAACCTATACGTGGACCAATGTTATAAAATACGCAAATAAACAGGAATTATTAGACCTACGGTAATATGTCAAGACCCTAAGGTCAAAAATTTCTAGGAAAAATTCTGAAACTGGCAACAAAAAACCACCCTGTTTCCATAAGCAGGTGGAAACAAGTTACAGAACTGGAATACAAGTTAAACGTGCTAAGCAGAATCACTCCTTTGCCCCTGGGGCTTATAAAGTTGGTTGCTGCGCAGCAGAGCATCAACCATACGCACTAGTTTACGTGCGGTAAGGACCAACGCGCGGCGATGATGATGGGTTTTACTTTCCCGGTACTTCCGGGCATAGAACTGGCGGTACTCCGGCTCATGTTGCCGGACCTGGTTGGCAGCTTGTACAAAGTAATAACGCAAATAAGCGTTCCCGGTCTTTGTAAGAGGTGTTTCATCTGCCTCAAATTCACCGGACTGGCGCCCCCGCCAGGTTAAGCCAGCATACTTGGCTAATGCGGAGTCATTGGGAAAACGACGGATATCGCCGATCTCGGCAATTAAGCCGGCACATGAAACCGGTCCCAGACCGGGCACTGAATCAAGGGTGTTTTTAAAGTGGCTAATTTCATTAGCAATGGCTTTATCAATAACTTTGATCTGTTTTTCAAGGCACCTGATAGTTTCTATACTGGTAGCTAAAATCAGGTTAACCGGTTCCAGAAGGCATCCCTTTAGCCTATGAGCATTATGGGCAGCTTTTTTTAGAGCCTTGGCAGTGGCATTGGGATCAGTAAAATGTTTATTGCCCTTCTCCATCAGAAAATCAATTAAATCTTCAAGTGGTCGGGCCACAATTTCATCAGGAGAAAGGAACTCAGTCAATATGGCTTCTGAAGTTGCCCCAAACAAATTACTGAATATTTCATTTTGCTG
>CAZPXL010000292.1:0-2629 GCA_964591005.1 uncultured Eubacteriales bacterium | reverse complement strand
CCGCCTCGCTGATGGCCATACCGAGGCTGCCCAAGGATTCCGGGTCTTCTTTCAGGATCTGGCGGCCGGTAACGGTATGTTCACTGGGGCTGGCGAACACTTCAGCCCCAAAAGCCTCCATCATGGTGCGGCGGTAGGGTTTTTGCTGGTAACTCACTTTAACCATATATACGGTACAATCCAACCCGAAGAAATTACAGGCCTGGGAAAGGGCTATGCCCCACTGGCCCGCTCCTGTCTCGGTGGTAAGTCTTTTTATCCCCTCGGCTTTATTATAATAAACCTGCGGAACGGCAGTGTTAAGCTTATGGCTGCCGGCAGGGCTGACACCCTCGTACTTGAAGTATATTTTCGCCGGGGTATCAAGAGCCTTCTCCAGGCGGCAGGCCCTGATAAGCGGCGATGGCCTCCAGAGCTTGTAGATTTCCATTACTTCGTCGGGTATTTCCACCCACCGGTCCCTGGTAACCTCCTGCATAATCAGGCCCATTGGGAAAATCGGGGAAAGGTCATCGGGCCCCACCGGCTTCTTTGTGACGGGGTGCATCGCTGGCTTGGGCAGATTCGGCATGTCTGCCTGGATGTTGTACCAGGCCCTCGGCATGTCTTTTTCTTCCAGAAAAATTTTTACTTGACTCATCTCTTCTTTCTCCTCTCCACTCTGGTTTTTTTGGAAACAGCTAAAGACATTTTAACTTAAAGGCAATAATTTACGCAATATGTAAAATGCATATAATTTTCACAATCCGAGGCTTATAACCCATTAGAATGTCTTCCGGTCTCACGACCCATATCTCATTTCTAACGTCTCAATGGAGCAGCATGTTTAACACCATGGATATTTTAATGTAAAACGGATGTATCAGACTGTCAGCTGATCTTTTCTTCCCTGATCGCGTTTGACCACTTGCCGCAGCGGTCTCCCCAGCGGGCGATTATTTTTCCCTCTTCTGTAATCTGCACCACTTCACAAAGGTTGGAGCACCCGGAGCATTCAAAACTGCCGGTCTTATACTCCAGATTAGACACCCTGAAGCCTTTAAAGAGGGTATAACCTTTTTTTGCAGCCGCTTCCCGCGCCAGCAGGGCCGCCCCCACCGCCCCCATAACATTATAATATGGAGGCACCTTTACCGGCATTTCAAGGGCCTTTTCAAATGCCCTGATCATGCCCACATTGGCAGCCACCCCGCCCTGAAATACTACCGGCGCTAATATTTCTTTGCCTTTACCCACATTGTTGAGGTAGTTCCGCACCAGGGCCTCGCACAGTCCCGCCAGTATATCGGGAAGCCCGCACCCCATCTGCTGCTTATGGATCATGTCTGATTCCGCGAAAACGGCGCACCTGCCGGCGATCCTGACCGATGACCCGGACTGCAGGGCGATTTCCCCGAATTTTTCTATGGGAATATTCAGGCGGGCGGCCTGCTGGTCCAGAAAAGATCCCGTACCGGCCGCGCACACTGTATTCATGGCAAAATCCGTGACCACCCCGTTGCGCAGGATGATGATCTTGGAGTCCTGCCCACCTATCTCCAGTATCGTCTGCACTCCGGGAACCACCTGGGAAGTGGCGACAGCATGGGCTGTAATCTCATTCTTTACCGCGTCCGCGCCCACGATGATCCCGGTCAGGTTCCTGCCGCTGCCGGTGACGCCGACTCCCCTCACCTTGGTAACGGCGGGAAGCCTTTCGCGCAGTTCCTTCAGGCCTTTCTGCACCATGGCTATAGGCTGGCCCTGGGTTCTCAGGTAGATTGACTCGGCAACAGCGCCGCCGTCATCTAAAAAAACAATGTTGGTGCTGACTGAACCAACATCTATACCGATATGACCTTTCAATGGCAGTAAACCTCCTTCGATTCTTTCTTCCTGGCCAGCAGGTCGACAAAAGCCTCGAGACGGGTCAGGGTCCCGGCCTCGCCGGAATGCTCGTCCATGATCATTGTCATAACCGGCATCCCGTAATCGGCTCTCATTGCAGGCAAGACACTTTCCGCCACTATTTCCGGCATGCAGGTGAAAGGGAAAACCTGAATGATACCGTCATAGCCCGCCCGGGCAAAGTTTACAGCGTTTCCCACGCTTTCCTGCCCGTGGCCGCCGACAAAATGGCGCAGGTAGGGGTACGCTGCCTCACATGCTTCTTTTCTGGACCTGAGCCCCTTGACCAGGCCCATGAAAACGTGGTCATTAACCCATTCGCTCAGGTATATTGAACGGTCGACTTCAGCCCCCAGCCGCCCCAGGTTCCTCTCCAGGTACTGGTTGGAAAAAGGCTCCAGCAGGGTGTAGATTTCCCCGACCAGCCCCACTTTCACAACCGGCCTTGCGCTGTCCACGGCAACGCCGGACATTATTTCCTCCGCGTTTTTTATGGCGTCAACAAGTGCCGGATGGGAATCAGCCCTGTCCAATATCTCCAATGATTTCACATAGGCCCTTTCCGTTGAGCCCGGCGTCACTTCCCTGGGCCTGGAACGAAACGCCGCCATTTCCACTTCGTCCACAGCCCTTGCCTTACGGTAGCCGAAGCGTATGGCCTGAAATATATGCCACCAGGACCTGTTTCCGGACAATTTCTTTATTTTGGCCAGCAGCTCGGATAAATGCTTTTGAGGCGGTT
>CAZPXL010000291.1:0-2658 GCA_964591005.1 uncultured Eubacteriales bacterium | reverse complement strand
GGCTGATATTGTCAAGACCATGGCGAGAAAATCCAGGGTTTTATAGAGCAGGATAATTATTTATATCTTGAACACAGAAAGAGTCAGGAGTTTTTTTGCCTGACTTCTTTTTTTTAATTCTCTTTATTCATCGATATTGAATATCCCGCAAATCATTCAAATTTCACATGCTACAGGCCGGCTTCATTATCACAAGTTAAATATTAAAATAAAATGTAAAGTATAGTTAAGAACATTAAGGCTTGATTTGCTTTTGGCAACTAAATGCAATTAAGCCAAATTATATAAAACAACGTTAATATTTGAAAATAATATATTCAATAGAATAATTTGGCTTTCCAAATATTCGTTTATCAGGTGACATTTGTTTAAAAAAAACATATTTTACATAAGTAAGTAAAACAGGGGGCGATATTTTGATTACAGAATTAACCATTCTGCCGGGTTTTAACAAGGCGGGTGTGAGAGAAGGTTTTTCAGATATCACTTTATCAGCCGGTGAGACTGTCTCAATCGTAGGTCCCACGGGCAGCGGCAAAACCGCTTTTATCACCGACATTGAGCTCCTGGCCCAGGAAGATACCTCCACGAGGCGCAGGGTCCTGGTCAACGGGCAGGTACCTGATAATGACGTCAGGTGTAATCCCTGTCTCAAACCTATCGCAATGATTACCCAGAACACAAAATGTTTCGCGGACCTTTCATCAGAGGAATTTTTGCGGATACACTCCCGTGCCCGGGGAATTAAGGACAATAACGTTATTGACGAGACCATTGAGCTCGCCAATAAATTCACAGGGGAAAAAATTAAGAAGAGCTCAAGGGTAACAGTGCTTTCCGGGGGTCAGACCCGCTCCCTGCTGGTCGCTGACGCCATCCTAATCGGCGCGTCACCGGTAATACTCCTGGACGAGATTGAAAACGCCGGAATCTTTAAGCAGGAGGTTGTTAGAATCATCCAGAGCACGGGCAAAATAATCGTTTTTGTCACCCATGACCCTGTCATAGCCCTCTTAACCAAAAAGAGGATCATCATGCAAAACGGGGCGGTGAAAAAAGTCATAATACGCAGTGACCTCGAGGTAACAGCTGCTTATAACCTGCTGGAATATGATAAAAAGGTAAGCATTATCAGGGAAAGACTCAGGGCTGGGAAAATGATTACCAAGGAATTAGTTTCTGCGAGCCTTGCTTAAGATCAAAAACAGGTGGTGTTATATGTGAAACTTCTAGTGATAGCAGGCCCTCCGTCTTCGGGCAAGACTTCTTTAGTGAAACAGATTGTTAAAAAGATGAAAAACGAAATAAAAATAGCTTTTTTTAAGATAGATGTTGTTAAAGCTTTTGAAGACGTTGAATTGAATAAGGAATTCGGCATACCTACCAGGAAATTTTGTTCCGGCGACCTCTGCCCCGACCATGCCGGCGTAATGGTCCTCGGTGACGCCATAGAATGGGCTGAAAGCAAAGGAGCGGAGCTTTTTATCGTTGAAAGCGCCGGCCTGTGCCTCCGCTGTTCCCCTTACCTGAACCAGGGGCTGGGGATTATAGTCCTCAGCTCAATTGCCGGCATCCACGCTCCGGAAAAAATGGGGTCCATGGTTACCCTGGCCGATATCGCCATAGTCACGAAAATCGACCTGGTAAGCCAGGCCGAAAGAGAAGTCCTGGTGCAAAAAATAAAAGAAACCCACTCGGGTTTAATCCTGATGGAGACCAACGCACTGCAAGGCACGTCACTGCACCGTTTATACGAAATAATAAGAAATTCCGGTGATATAGACGCTGAAACCCTGTCTTTGAAGGGAAACCCGCCCCTTGGCACCTGTACGATTTGTGTCGGCAAGAAAGAAATCGGCTGGAAACACCACTTTGGCGTGATCCAGAAACTGGACGGGCAGACTGCTGAATACCTGTACAGAGGTGAATAAAAATGTCCCAGAAACTGTCGTGGATTCCCCCGGGTAAAAACTGCGGCCAGTGCGGAGAGAAAAACTGCAGGAGCTTTTTGCGTATGGTGGAGGCAAAGATAAAAACTTTCGAAGACTGTCCTTTCTATAGTGAAAACATCGTCCGTTCAAGTGACTGCGATACAGATACAACCGCTTATTCCGGCAAAGACGTGCTGGGACACCCCTACGATTTTGTCCTCAACCCTCTGCCAGGCGAGTTGTCCGCCCGTAAAATCGTCCTTCCGTTTCGTTCAGACATGGTGGAAAAAATGGATATAAAAAAAGGCGACATCGTGCTCGGCAGGCCCATGGGAGCGGGATGTCCCATACCGCACGTGCTGCGGGTAATCAAAGCGGAGCTGCAAACCGGGCTGCTGTACACCTGGGTGGTAGGACCGAAATATTCCCGCGACAAGGAGGTAAAGGATGTTACGGCTTACCACATGATTGGGTTCGAGGGCATAGCGAAAAATATAACCAAGGAACCTGCCTTCGGCTGCCGGGTAAATTTTCTGCCGGGATTTTGCATGATGTCCTTAAACCATACCGGACTTGTGAATATGCTCCTTGAAAAAAGCTGCGGCCTGCACGTGCGCATCGAAGACATCCATATCCTGGCCGGCAAATAAGCACACGGCACACGGGGACGGTTGAACTGCTCCCTGTCAAGTAGACAGATGAAAAAATGAAACCATATCGCTGGGCT
>CAZPXL010000290.1:0-2665 GCA_964591005.1 uncultured Eubacteriales bacterium | reverse complement strand
CAGTTTGAACAGTATGTCAAGCTGTCAAAGCGTATCCCACCTGAAACAGTTGTTTCCGTGGTTAACCTGGAGGAACCAGGGCGGCTGGCGGATATTATAGCTTCTCACCTTGCGCTGCGTATTGAGGACAAACAGGGCATTCTAGAAGCAGTTGACATTATCAGAAGGCTTGAAAAGCTGTGCGCCATCGTGGCTAAAGAGCTGGAGATCGTTGAGCTCGAGCGCAAGATCAATATACGCGTGCGCAAGCAGATGGAAAAAACACAGAAGGAATACTACCTCCGTGAACAGATGAAGGCCATCCAGAAGGAACTGGGCGAAAAAGACGAGCGCATGGCTGAGGGAGAAGAACTGCGGGAAAAAATTGCCGAGGCTAAATTCCCGAAAGAGGTGGAGGAGAAGGCGCTTAAGGAAGTGGAGCGCCTGGAAAAAATGCCTCCCATGGCCGCCGAGGCTGCAGTTGTGCGAAATTACCTGGACTGGCTGCTCTCGCTGCCCTGGAACAAGGGAACGAGAGACCGGCTGGATTTTAAAGCGGCAGAGAATATTCTGGAAGAAGATCATTACGGTTTGAAAACGGTTAAGGAGCGCATCCTGGAGTACCTGGCCATCCGCAAGCTGGCCAAAAAGATGAAAGGGCCGATTATATGTTTTGTCGGGCCTCCGGGGGTAGGGAAAACCTCCCTGGGCCGTTCAATTGCCCGCGCCCTGGAACGCAAATTTATCCGGATGTCTCTAGGCGGCGTGAGGGATGAGGCTGAGATACGCGGCCACCGGAGGACCTACGTCGGCGCCATGCCGGGCAGGGTCATCCAGGGCATCCGCCAGGCCGGTTCAAAAAACCCGGTCTTCCTGCTTGATGAGGTCGATAAGATGAGTATGGATTTCCGCGGGGACCCGTCAGCCGCCCTTCTCGAGGTGCTGGATCCGGAGCAGAACAACACCTTCAGCGACCATTACATTGAAGCTCCGTTTGACCTGTCCAACGTGATGTTTATCACTACGGCCAATGTGCAGCAGAACATTCCCCGTCCCCTGCTGGATAGGATGGAGATAATTCAACTGTCCGGGTACACCGAGGAGGAAAAAGTGCAGATAGCCGTCAGGCACCTGCTTCCGAAGCAAATAAAAGAACATGGTCTCAGCAAAGATATGCTGAAGATATCTGAAAACACTATAAGGAAAATAATTCGGGAACACACCAGGGAATCAGGTGTCCGCAACCTGGAAAGACAGATTGCCACGATCTGCCGCAAGACCGCGAGGCAGGTTGTCACCGACAAGATCAAGAAGCTTCAGGTGACCCCGCTTAACCTGCCCCAGTTCCTGGGTACGTCCCGGTTCCGCTATGGCGTGGCTGAAATGGATGACCAGGTCGGAGTGGCCACCGGTCTGGCCTGGACAGAAGTAGGCGGCGACACCCTGGCTATCGAGGTATCTGTTTATAAAGGTACGGGGCGGCTTACTTTAACCGGCAAGCTGGGCGATGTGATGAAAGAATCAGCCCAGGCTGGGTACAGCTATGTCCGCAGCCGGGCCGGCGAATTAAACATAGATGAAGATTCATATGATAAGCAGGACATCCACATCCATATACCGGAAGGGGCGATTCCCAAGGACGGCCCCTCCGCCGGGATTACCATGGCCTCCGCCCTGGCTTCGGCTATTACCGGGCGAAAGCTGCGCCATGATGTGGCGATGACAGGTGAAATCACTCTGCGCGGCAGGGTCCTGCCGATCGGGGGACTCAAGGAAAAAGTGTTGGCAGCCCACCGGGCCGGCATAAAAACCGTGATTCTGCCAAAAGATAATAAAAAAGATTTGGATGAGATCCCTAAGAAAGTCAAGGATAAAATGAAATTCGTCCTGGTTGACCATATGGACCAGGTTCTGGAAACGGCGCTTGCACAAAAAGAGTATGTGCCCGTAACCATACCGGCGGATGCGCCGGTCATGCCGCAGCCCCCGGCTTATACGCCGGTTGTGGTAAGCGAGGGGGGTACCCAGATCCCTTCATGAAAATAAAGTGCGCTGAATTTGTTACCAGTGCGGTCAAGACCGCTGACTACCCGGCCGGGGAACTTCCAGAAGTTGCCCTGGCCGGGCGTTCTAATGTAGGGAAGTCATCGCTTTTAAATAAACTTGTCAACAGGAAAGGCCTCGCCCGTACCAGCAACACCCCCGGCCGCACCCGCCTGATTAACTTTTTCAAGGTTAACGATGATTTCCACCTTGTTGATCTGCCCGGTTACGGGTATGCCAAAGTCCCGCTGCAGGAGAAGGATAGCTGGCGGAAAATGGTGGAGGGTTACCTGAAGACCAGAAAAAATTTAAAAGGCGTGGTGATGCTGGTTGACAGCCGCCACCCGCCTACAGACCAGGATATTCAAATGTACCATTGGCTGAAGCACTGCGGCATGGACGCCGCGGTGGTGGCCACCAAGGCTGATAAGAATTCCCGTTCCAGGTTGCTGCAGTCTCTGAAAGTCATCCGCGCCGCCCTTCCGCTGGCTGAAGGGGACCCGCTGGTGCCTTTCTCCAGCGAAACAGGACAGGGACGGGAAGAACTGCTTGAAATAATTGCCCGTTGGGTAAGGTGACAGGGGACGGTCTCTGTCACCTTACCCAATCGGGAACATACCTCAAATTGTAGGGCGGGTTTTAA
>CAZPXL010000289.1:0-2672 GCA_964591005.1 uncultured Eubacteriales bacterium | reverse complement strand
TATTCTGCCCGACGGGTCAGCCCTGGTAAGCCTGAACGATTCAAAAAAACTGGCCCCGGCCAGGCGGGAAATACTGGCGGAGCAGATTAAGAAATCTGCCCTGGCCTGGTCTGTGGGCATCTCTTCCGTTGAGGAGATCTTTCGTGAAAACATACACCAGGCAGGCTTGAAAGCCATGCGCAGGGCTGTTGCCGGTCTTTCAGTGAAGCCGGCCCACGTGCTTGTGGATGGTTTTAAGATTAACCGGCTGGAATACCCGCAGACACCTATTATCGCGGGTGACGGCCTAAGCGCTTCCATCGCCGCCGCGTCTATTCTGGCCAAGGTGACCAGGGACCGCATGATGGACTCATTTCACAAAATATATCCCCAGTACGGTTTTGACCGCCATAAAGGCTATGGCACGCCCGATCACCTGAAAGCCCTTTCTCTTTACGGGCCCTGTCCGATCCACAGGGCCGGGTACCGCCCTGTTCAGGAATGCCTGCGGCTATGACGATCCGGAGAAAGCGGCTGGGGAAAAAGGGAGAGGAAGCGGCGGCGCATTATCTTAAAAAGCAGGGTTACAGCGTGCTGTGCAGGAACTATACCTGCGCCATTGGCGAAATAGATTTGATCGCGATGGACAAAGGCTATTTGGTCTTCGTGGAGGTCCGTTCACGCAGCAGCGACAGTTTTGGCCTCCCCCAGGAAAGCGTGTCCAGGCGCAAGCAGCATAAACTAAGACAGCTGGCCTGGAGTTACCTGAAGGCTGAGGGGAAAACCGGCTGCAGCTGCCGCTTTGACGTGATCGCTGTTATGTATGGGGAAGAAGGTGAGGTAAGCAGCCTGGAGCATATAACAAACGCTTTCTAAAGTGCGACAGGGGGACGGTTCTCAACTGTCGCAAAGGAGAGTGCGACAAGGGGACGGTTCTCAACTGTCGCAAAGGAGTACAAGGAGACGGGCGGGCTCGAGACAGAGGGACAGGTCCCTTGTTCCAGAAACTGCTTACTGAAAACACGCTGATTACAGTTATCAACTGCAGCATAAATCACCTGGCTTTAAGGAGCGCTGAATGAGGTGCTTCTCTTTTATTTAGTGAAGGGTTATAATTTTAAATTTGTGACAAGTGACCCCTGTCTCATTTTGTGAATGGTTTTATATAAAACCACGCAAACTAAAAACAATTTTCTTAGGTGAGTTAATTTGGTTGATGCTAATCAGAAAAGCCACAACGAAAAAGGTGGGACAAGGGACCTATCCCCCTGTCCCGGGGAGGTTATGGATTGGACACTGCGCTTAAATTCAAGTACCTGGAGTGCCTGAATAAACTGCAGGGTAAAGATTATCTTGCGGCCACCATCTCCTTTGGCGCCGCCCCCACTATTAAGGGCAAGAAGCCGTCCTCCCTTCTTGTTTTTTCAACGCGGAGAAACCTTTTTACCCTGTGGCATAGCTATAAGCAGGAGTTATGTCCGGAATTTAACCTGGAGTATTTCGAGCTGAAAGACGGAGCGGAGAGGGCGATAGTGCTTTTTTACAGGCGGAAAATGCTTGAAAAGTACCTGGCCACCAGTGTCAACCTGGATTTTTTAAACGATTTGGGCTATCGGGATGCTGTTACATTGGACGAAAAGCTGCAGTTGTTAAAAAGCCGGTTTGCGTTTACCTGCGCTCATGAAGTGGGTGTATTTTTAGGGTTTCCGGCTGAGGACGTGGAAGGCTTCATAGAAAATAAAGGGAAAAATTATTTGCTGTCGAGATATTGGAAGGTATACCGGAACCGGGAACGGGCCGAACTCCTTTTTAGAATCTATGACGAGGCAAGAACCGATGTGGCCGGTGCTGTTATAAGATATAGCGAAGAATATAATTCCTGGCGAAATTAAAGGCAAAGACCCGAAATACAATAAATGAATATTGTATGAAACAACAGAAGCAGCCTGTGGGTCGTGTGAGGACAACAGGTTTTTTGTTTTTTTGGCCGCTCTCACGGCAGTTAAGGGTTAAGGTCATGTTGTCTTTTTTATTCTTTTCATTACAGGCAATGTAGCAAAGAAAAATATCTTTGCGTAAAATGTATTATCTTATCGGAATAAATTATTAAGAAATTATGGTAATAACCGGCTCTATATAAGGATTGGAATCATTAATTTTTTATTTTTTATTAGTGTTAGCCGAAGTTAACTTTTTTAGATGAATGTAATTAAGAGAGAAGGGTGGAGCAGCTATGGAAAGCAGCAAAGAGATACGCCAACCACGTGGAACGGTTTATTTATATAACCTGCCTGTGGGAAAATCGGCAGTTGTATCGTCTCTTAACGCCGGAGGGATAGCGAGGCGGAGGATGATGGACCTGGGCCTGGTGCCCGGAACAGAGGTGGAGGCTTTAAGGTACAGCCCTTTTAAAGATCCCAGGGCTTTTAAAATTCGTGGAGCTGTAATAGCCCTGCGGAGAGAAGAGGGCTGTCAGGTATTGGTTGAATATAAAGGAGATTAAATTTATGGACTTGATTAACAGGCTTTTTAGAATAAACGCAGATGAGGAAAGCGCCCAAAAAGCCAACCACCAAAAAAACAGTTATATAATAGCTCTTGCCGGCAACCCCAACACCGGTAAGAGCACTATATTCAACGCTCTCACCGGTTTGAGGCAGCACACCGGCAATTGGCCTGGTAAAACCGTGCTG
>CAZPXL010000288.1:0-2674 GCA_964591005.1 uncultured Eubacteriales bacterium | reverse complement strand
CGCAGGATTTTAAGTCCTGTGCGTCTGCCAGTTCCGCCACTCGGGCAATTAGTTCTATTTAGCGCATAGCTATTCTAGCATTTCGGCTTTGTATTGTCAAGAATCCGTCAGTTATATAAGGTTACAACTATGTTTTTGCGAAGGTATGATAATTTTTATTGCGCTTTTTTCATTTGTGCTGTAGAATTTCCCCGTAAAGATCAGGAAAGGGTTGTTTAAATGGGCATAAAAATTATCACCGACAGCTCGTGCGACCTGCCTCAGGACCTAGTTGACAAGTATGATATCAGCGTTGTTTCCCTGCATGTCACATTTGACAATAATGAAACGTTTACTGAGAGGGTTACTATTACCCCGGAGCAGTTCTGGGAGCGCATGGCTGAATCACGAGAACTCCCCAAAACATCAAGGCCGTCCCCGGAAGCCTTTGCCGGCGCCTTCAGGGAAGCCCTGGCCAATCACGCCTCGGTTGTCTTTATCGGCTTGTCGTCAGCTCTCAGCGGCACCTTTGAAAGCGCCCAGCTGGCGGCAAAATCAGTTTCCGGAGACATACACCTGATCGACTCCCTAACCGGTTCCCTGGGCCTCGGCATCCTTGCCGTCAAGGCTCACGAGTTTATAAACTCAGGGGTGAATGTTCAGGCTGTAGTAAAAAAAATTATCGATTACAGGGACGGCATGACTACCCTCTTTACCATGGACTCCCTGGAAAACCTGATTAAAGGCGGCCGTGTGGGCAGGCTGCCCGGATTTATCGGCACCATGCTCAGCATCAGGCCTATCGGCCGCGCCGGGGATGTGGGGCAGATAGACGTGCTGGAAAAGGTGCGGGGACGGGCCAGGTCACTGCAGCGGATAGTGCAGCTGGTGGGAGAAATGGGCAGCAACCTGCAGGAAAAAATCGTGGGTGTCAGCCACGTCAACTGCTTCCAGGAAGCTCTGAGCTTAAAGAAATCCATAGAAGAAAATTTCCATCCCAAAAACGTGATCATTAGCAAAGTGGGCAGCACCATGGGAACATACGCGGGCAACGGCGGCCTGATCGTTTCTTTTTAGCGCTTAAAGTTTCATATATGCAAAAAAACCAGAGACTTTTCTCCCCGGACGTTATTGTTTTGTCGGCGGTTTAACCGGGGCGGGGGGTCTCTTTTTGCTTATAAATTGTATCAACATTTAGACCACGCTCTAAAGTATAAGGGGGAAAAAATCGAATATTATAGTATCAACGCTTACGGGTGAATTAATTGGACATTGATATAAACGCCGCGGCAGTCTCCTATATCAATATGAAGCAAGAGAATCTACAGGGTGTTGTCCAGACAAGTTTACTCCGTAAAGTTATGGACCAAAATATGGCGCAGGCTCAGCAATTATTGAATAATTTAGCTAAACCAACCCCATCAATACCTCTCCATGTGGGCAACAATGTCGATCGCATGATTTAGCGGTCGCTGGTTGCCGATTTTCTTTTAAAACAGCCATCGCCGGTTTCATAATAGTATGTATAAAAATGTTTCGCAGCGGTGCTTTAAGATTATTAAATAATACTTTCTTAAAAAGGTCTTCCGCGACATATATAGAATATCTAGCAAGGGAAAGGAAGTGTTAATATTGCTGCCACGGCAGAGGGAAAGAATTCAGGCCCAACTCCTTCGTTGGGGCTACCCGCCGTACATAGTAGAAAACATGGAACCATTCAGCCTTATCAGCCATTATAATCATGAACTGAAAAAGAGAGCGCAGAAGCTTACCGAACAGGACGGTGTTCTGGAAGCCGCTGACGGGTTTGAAGGCGACGAATTTGATGTAACCATAGATCCGGATAAAAAATACAAAGGAGTTTCAGTTCCTTATAAGTGGTAATACAGCAACAGGAAAGGAGCCCTGGTATGGGAGCCAAAAAAGACGCGCTGTTAAAGATGCTCGAAGGTAAAAATGAAATAAATGTTTGTTTTTATATCGAGGACGGGGTGGAAACCGGAGAACGCCCCCTGTGCAAGGTTACCGCCAGGCTAAAAAAAGATCTGCTTATTATAAACGACATGATCCCGGTCCCGGTTGACGACAAATATATAGCCGGCCTGGGTGATGATACAGCGGAAATAATATTCATAGATCCCGACAACCAGGTCGTCCATGTAAAAATTCAGACTTAGGCATTTAAGGAGGATACCTTTGGCCGTAAAAGTTACCTGGACCAAAGCGCCATCCTGCGTGGATAAAGAGACCACCAGCAGTACGAAGCTGCGCATTACCGCGGCCAACACGGGAAAATCGCCTGTCAAAATAACGGAAATAGGTATCAGATACCCCAGGAGAAACCCTGTGGAATTTAAAACGCTGGAACTGATGGGAATGGTTTTGGAACCATCGGAAGAGGCCAGTGCCTACTTTGAAATTCACCAGCTGAAAGGCCTGCCCCGGTATGATACGATTTTCGCAAAAGATGACACTGGTAAAATATATTATCCGGATTTGAGCATTGCCGCCAGGATTGGCCGGTTTCTGTGGTGGCAGTTCGGCTCTTCCCGATAAAAGTCCAGACATTAAAGGAAGCCTTTGCACTTCAGCAAAGGCTTCCAGTTTAAGTATCCCGGATGTCATTGTCCCTGCCCGCCAAACCGGCGGCGGAGTTATGCTCCGCGTCATCCCAATACAGCCATTCTGCCGGGTA
>CAZPXL010000287.1:0-2684 GCA_964591005.1 uncultured Eubacteriales bacterium | reverse complement strand
ACAGTTACATTATCTACAAACAAATTCGGTAAAAAATGAAGCCATTTTGGCCCGGATTCTTTAGGGCAAAAATGGCTTTAAATCTTTTTGACATTCTAGTGTCACCGGTCAAGTAAAATGATCCAAAAACGGCCACATAAATTGATCCACCCTGTACTTGGAAATTGCTATAAAATGGTTTTCCTGTGCTTAATACGATAGCCGTCGCCAGTGAGGTTAAATATCTCACATTTAAAGATCAATCTGTCAAGTATAGCAGTAGCAATGACGGCATCCCCAAGAAAATCAGCCCAGTCATCGAAACCCTTGTTGGAGGTAACGATGAGAGATTTTTGCTCATAACAAGCTGAAAAAAAGGAAAAGAGGAGGTTTGCTTCTGCTTTGGACACCGGCATGAAACCTACTTCATCGAGTATGACTAGATTTGAACGCTGGATCCCTTTGAGCCTTTTTCTACTGGACGCTGAAATCTCAGCAGTCTTAAGAAGACGAATCAAATTCTCAAGTGTTACAAAAGTTACATGATAGCCAGCCTTTGCAGCAGCTACGCCGATGGCAGTCGCAAGATGTGTTTTGCCTACACCCGGAGCGCCAAGAAATACAATATTAAACGCCTGCTCCAGCCAGATAAATTCGCATATCCGTTTCATCTGCTCGCCAGTAACGCCTTCCTGCAAGCGAAAATCGTATTCTTCAAAAGTTTTGATTCGCGGAAAGCGCGCTTTTTTAATACGGGCGGCAGCTGATTGGGCCTGCTTGTGGCAACGCTGCAGATCAAGAAACCGCGTGAGAATATCAAGTGGCGAAAGGTCGTCAGGCAGCTCTTGCAAAAACTCTATGGGCGGTTTTGCATCCAGGCGGAGCATTTTGCACAAGTTCTCCAATACCTCAAGCTGTGCATTCATTTTCTCAGCCCCCCTGGTTTTGCCATGTTCGTATAGACAGAAAGCGGACGCTTTTGCACACTGATATGATACCGTACATCGTCTACAGGTAAACGAACAGGTATGGGCACTGCCGGTATTTGCTCACATAACGCGGCTGCAGCCCCTGCCAGATCATTGGCGCTAAAAAGTTCGTTTTCAGTACAGTATTTCACCGCTGTAAGCGTTGTTTCACGTCCATACGCTTCGCAGGTTTTGACAACCAGCCCCATCTGTTCTTTGACATAGCGTGGTTTTTTTGTACATAGCATCGTGAGATATTCTCTGAATTCTTCCCCTAATAGCAAGATGGTCTTATCAAGCCGCTCAGTTATTCTTTTATCAGTTTCACGCCGGAATGCATCGGATTTTATGAGCCTGCCTTTTTCGATACAAAGCGGGTAGGTGACGATCTTATCGCCAGTGACGGTGAAAATATTCAGTTTTGTCTCATCAGGTTCGATGATCACCTTCTTTTGCTTGCTATATGTGCCTAAAGGCAGAAAGTATCGATTTGAGCGATAGAGGATTGTGTTGTCCTTACGGACCGTCCGTTCCATATCATTAGCAGGAGGCTTAGGTGCAATGCCGGGCAGTGGCCGCAAATGAACCTGTTCCTCTATAAACATATCACGGGGCTTTCGTTTGGTAGTGTCATGAACACGGCCATTTCCGGTACGGTCAAGCCAATCTTCAAATGACTGGTTCCAGATGTCCAGACTCATGAAAAGACGGTTTTCCATGAAATTGCCCTTGATAAACCGTACAACGGCTTCAATCTTGCCCTTGCTTTCGGGGTCTGACTTGCGGCAAACCAGCACATCCAGCTTAGTCTCCTCTAAAAATGCCGCAAATGCATGTGTATGTATGATATCTCCGTTGTTTTCACTGACCACTATGATGCTATCCTGGTCGTAAACCAACTGCTTTGGCATTCCGCCGTAATACTCGAAACAGCCATGCAAAGCGCGAACCAGATCATCGGAGGTAAAGGGCTTGTCCTGAAACAGACCCCATTTGTAACGGGAACATGATAGGCAAAATGCCACTACATAAAGCTTTATATAGCGTGAGTTATAGGCGTTGCGGACTGATTTCACACCGAAATCCAATTGTAGTTGGTATCCCATGGGCAATTCATCAACCGGCTCATATTCCCGCAACGGTTCCATCTGGCGGGTAATGCCGTGCTGCTCACGCAGTCGTGATACAAACCTCCGCACAGTACGCTCAGCAGCATCCAGTGAAAAACGCTCCGCCAGCCAATCCCTTACCTGTGCTGCTGTCATGCATGGATACGACTCCAGCCAATGCAATACTGTAGGCTCATAGGCCATAAGGCTGGATAGCTTGTTCACTGTCGTCAGCGCTGCCGCATATTCATCCGGGCGCATGTCCCAATATTTCTTAATGGTATTGCGGCTTACCCGTATCATCCTTGATATTTGACGAACACTAAAGCCTTTTTCTTTCATGCGTTGAATTTTACTATACATATGCCACCCCTTCATTTTCACGACCCCTTTTTCCGCTTGCTAACCAAAAGTTTACCATGCGAAAAAAGGTTGCGTATTTTCTTAGGGTGGATCAATTCCTGGCCAAAACTGGCTCAGTCTATTTGGCCGAAATTGGTATACTTTATCTTACCGCTTACACAAGGGGTGAGCTGCGTTTTCCCCGGGAAAAACAGCGTGAAGAAGTTGTTTTGGATGGAGAGATTGAAAAAGAACTCAACCGGACCAAACGCGAAATATTACGCAT
>CAZPXL010000286.1:0-2697 GCA_964591005.1 uncultured Eubacteriales bacterium | reverse complement strand
CCGATCGAGGGTATGGCCAGGTTTATGGCGCTGCCCATAAAAGGTGTGGTGAATGATGCCACCATTACTGTGATTAAAGCATATTTTTTTATTACCGAATCCTGGTTCATTGTTTGCCTCCACTTGCAAGTATTTTTCCGATCTTTACGTCACTGCTTAATAAAGTTCCGGCTTATAATAATTTCTTTACCAGGACGGTATCTCCTCTTTCATATATAACCATAGTAAATAAAACATAATAAATGCTTAATAATTTTGAAAGATATTTTTAATAAATATGGATTATATTTAATGGGATGGTAATCTTTATGAGAAGTGATGTGATGATTTAAGTAGAAAGGTTAAGGTGATAAAGATGACACCAATCTCCTTGCCTTCAAATTATAACGACAACACACTTGTCCTGATGGTGCAAACACCGCGCACGCTTTATGTCTACTGGGATCTCTCCCCCAGCCAGAGGGCGGCCCTGGCCAAGAAGAAAAAACTGCAGCTGAGGTTAAATGCAGTTAACCGGGGAGTATACCGTTCATTTGATATTAAGCCTTGCTGGGACAGTTTTTACATTACCGGCGTGGAGCCGGGTCTGGATTATTATTGTGACATAAGCATTAAAGAAGAAGACGGTGAATATTACCCGATTATTTATTCAAACACATCATCGACTCCACAGGAACACCCGGGCGCCTGGACAACAGCCGGCTCAAATTTCTGGGGGGCAGGGGAATACAACAACCGCAACGGGGCCTGGACCAGCTTCAGCTCCGGAACATTTTACAATAAATAGAGCCCTTAAAACACCTTCCATATAAAGAGCCAGGTTTTTAAAACCTGGCTCTTTTAATTCTAATTTATTAATCATTCCACATCGTCAGACAATCTGCTCCGGTGATGTAACTACTGGTATAACTGCGGCTTATTATATTCCATATCGGTAATTTCGCACTGGAACCAGTGAAAATCCCCTGTTTCCAGCTTCCAGATCACATCTGTTTTTGAAGAAATCCTGATGCCGTTAAATTCATTATAACCCCTGACGACGCCTCCCCAGGGATCCAGAACGTACTGCCCGTTCACTTCCCGGTATCGTTTGGCGAAAAAGCTGGCAAGATCGCCGTTATCGTCAAACTTGTAAATGCCTGAACCAGTCACACCCATGTAGGTCATTGTAGCCCGGGCTGAATTATTGTCTACTTCTTCCCACTTTATATAGTCGTTTAAAGCGGCCGTCGGAAACCACATCATTTCAGCCAGGTACCTGAGCAGCGTGCTCTGGTCCATTTCGCTGCCGCCTGAAGCATTTACCACGGTCAGCAGCGAAAGAGCTTTTATATTCATTTCACCGTGACCCTGAAAGTACCTGTCCCTGCCGGCAAAGTACAGGAGCGGGTTCATTTTGACTTTAGCTTTCCATACAAATCCCGGCTGATCAACGGTAAAGTACTGCTGGGCTTCAAATGGCATCCAGGGCTGGTCCACTGTGAGCCGCATCAAACCTTTTTGTTTCAGGCGGACCGTGCTGATTTTTTCTTTCCCGACCACCTGTGAACGTTCCATCCATTTCCGCACGCAGGGCGGCAGTCCGGCCAGATCAGCCTCGGTAACAATCTCCTTTTTATTCTCAGGGCTGCTGCCGTAGAGCTCACCGACCTCTTTTGCCACCTGCCGGTCAAACAGGCTGTTTGCCGCGGCTGATACAACAAAAACCAGGACTATTAATACGGCAAGAATACCCAGGATTACCAAAACGATCTTTGACATCTTACACCTCCATGAAACAAGGTGAGACAAGGGGACGTTCTTTTTGTCTCATTTGGGAATCACAAAAGCTAAAAACCACTTTCCCCGGCTGCATGATTATTTATTATCTTACCTACCATATATAGGGCAGCAACCTGTATCTGACTTTCTTCTTATAATCTTCGTATCCTTCCAGTTCATTGACCAGCATTTTTTCTTCCCCTATAATCCTCCCCGCTAAAAGAAAGGACATGGCCAAGCCAATTAGAATACCATATATGGAACCAAGCAGCATCGGCGTTCCGATGAAAAGTAATATTCCGCCGAGATACATAGGATGCCGCACAAACCCGTATACTCCGGTTGAAATCACCCGCTGCCCGCGCTCGGCCTGTATCCTGACCAGGGCCGACACGAAGGTGTTTTCGGCATAAGACCGGTAAAAAAAGAAGAATGAGAATAATAACGCGGTGAATCCTAAAATTTTTATCCACAGCGGGATGTATGGGGTCCACATGTATCGCTTCGCGTCCAGCGGCATGATCACAATCCAGGTTATGAAACCTATCAGCAGGCCAATGACAACATACCTGTCCCATCCCTCCTGGTTGCCTGTGCCGGGTTTCTTATACCTTTCAGAGAGTAAGTCCGGGTCGTGGCGATACAGATGGATGATCGTCGAAAAACACAGCGCGGTGAACCAGGCGCTGAAAACCCAGCCCTCCACCCAGAGCCAGTCTCCGGAAAGGTAAAGGAGCAGCGTCGGGAACAGCAGGATGTAAATCAGAGTGAAAACAATTTTACCTGGTGTAATGCTGTTGTTGTCTACCACATCTCACCCCTCCCGCGTTTAGTATCCCCACAAAAACGCAGGAGAAACGATCTGTCTCCGGTTTAATTTTGTTCCTTCCCCGCAATAACGGCAAATTCGAGAGAACCGGGATCGAATTCCCGGCC
>CAZPXL010000285.1:0-2706 GCA_964591005.1 uncultured Eubacteriales bacterium | reverse complement strand
TGCTGGTGGAAGCCACCAGGATAACCCTGAAAAACGGCCTCGGCCTGCTCGGCATCAACGCCCCGGAGAGAATGTAAATTGGGACGTGAGTCGTGAGTCGTGAGACGTGGGTATATCCTGCATTCCTGTTGGGTCAAGGTGATTGGGACGTGGGACGTGGGACGTGAAAATTACAGGTGCGGATTTGTCCGGTCGGTTAGCGTCCCCAATTATATGGTCGGCTGAAGCCGACCCTCGAAACCTTACCGGGATGAATCCCGCCACAAAGGAATACTCATGACACATGTCCCAAGGATTTAAACCATTAACACGAGGTAATATCGCACATGAGAGAAATAGTCCTTGCAACGCTTACCGGTTTTATTGTCGGGCTCGTTTTTGCCAGGTTTAAGCTGCCGATCCCCGGTCCGCCGAACCTGGCCGGAGTTATGGGCATTTTCGGCATCCTGCTGGGCTATCTTGTGGCGACGAAACTTGGTATTGGAAAGTAAAAGCATTAATTTGACGGCAATTTATTTTGATTTTCAACCGGCGTGGTATTTCCCGGGCAGGCTGCTGTTTCCCGCAGCAATAACCCGGGTTTAATTTATGAGCTTCTATTGACTGTATGTCGGGTAAAAAGATAGAATGGGAGAGGTGGTTTAAATGCCATTCTCTTACCAAGATATAACAGGAGGCTTATTTATTTATGGCCAAATTCGTATTTGTTACCGGTGGGGTGGTTTCATCACTGGGTAAGGGGATTACCGCAGCTTCCCTCGGGCGTTTATTAAAATGCCGCGGGCTGACAGTGGCCATTCAAAAACTGGATCCCTATATTAATGTTGACCCGGGCACAATGAGCCCTTACCAGCACGGGGAAGTTTTTGTCACTGAGGACGGTGCGGAAACCGATCTTGACCTGGGACATTACGAGCGCTTTATTGATATTAATATTTCACGCAGCTGCAATGTTACTACAGGCGGAATTTACAGCGCGGTGATAAACAAGGAGCGCCGGGGCGATTACCTGGGAGGCACCGTCCAGGTTATTCCCCATATTACAAATGAAATAAAAGAACAGGTACGCCGAGTGGCCACCGAATCCAACGCCGACGTGATCATTACCGAGATAGGCGGCACGGTGGGGGACATCGAATCCCTGCCCTTTCTGGAGGCCATCAGGCAGCTGAAAAGTGACCTGGGCAAAGGGAACGTGGTTTATATCCATGTTACCCTGGTCCCATACCTGCGCGCGGCCAACGAGCTTAAAACCAAGCCCACCCAGCACAGCGTCAAAGAACTGAGGAGTATCGGCATTCAGCCCGATATTATAGTCTGCCGCACGGAACAGCCGCTTACCAAGGATATGGAAGAAAAACTGGCATTATTTTGCGATATCGACAAAGAAGCGGTAATCCAGGCCCTGGACGCGCCGTCTATTTATGAAGTGCCGCTGGCCCTGGAGGAAGAAGGGCTTGCCGACATCGTCCTGGAAAAGGTCGGCATGAAAACCGCGCCCCCCGATTTGGCCGATTGGAGTGAATTGGTGTTGAGGCTGAAAAGCCTCAGCCATAATACAACGATAGCACTGGTAGGCAAATATGTATCCCTGCACGACGCCTACCTCAGCGTGGCTGAGGCGTTGCGCCACGCGGGATTTTTCCATGGTTCCGCTATTACGTTAGAATGGATTAACTCGGAGGAAGTTAACCGGTCTAACGTCCATGAGTTTTTAAAAAATGTTGACGGAGTGCTTGTGCCCGGCGGTTTTGGCGACCGGGGCATTGAAGGCAAAATTGAAGCCATAAGGTACGCCAGGGAAAACAGGGTTCCCTTTTTGGGACTCTGCCTCGGCATGCAGCTGGCTGTAGTTGAGTATTCCCGTAACGTGGCCGGTTGGCAGGATGCCAACAGCACCGAATTTAACCCGGCCACCTCTCGCCCGGTGATAGACCTGCTGCCGGAGCAGAGAGAACTTGATATGAAGGGAGGCACAATGCGCCTGGGGAAATACCCCTGCAAGCTCCTGCCGGGTACTCTGGCCTATAAATGTTATGGGCTGGATTTAATTGAGGAAAGGCACAGGCACCGTTACGAGCTGAATAACGATTATCGCAGCGAGCTGGCACAGCACGGTCTGTCATTCAGCGGAACGCTGCCCAACGGATATCTGGTAGAGATCGTTGAACTGCCCGGCCACCCCTGGTTTGTAGCCACCCAGTTTCACCCTGAGTTCAAATCCCGGCCAAACCGGCCGCACCCGCTGTTCAGGGAGTTTATAGGAGCTTCCATGAAATATAAAAAGTTAAAATACAGCTAACAGTAACCTTGACAGCTTTGGGTAAAACCAAGGCTTTTTTGCTTGTCAGCAAATACGCATTTCATAACATTTTCAGGGTAAAATTAAAATGTTAAAAAATTAAGGGGGGAGATAATGTTATGAAGAAAAAGGTTATCGCGGGGATTGTGCTCGGTATAGTCGCCCTTACCATTGTTTTCGCCGCTGTTGCGAAGCCGGGGAACGAGCCTGCGGGAAGTACCCGCGGCAATGGAGAAGTAGGGATTATATACATAGAAGGTGTTATTGCCAACGGGCAATCCGGGAGCAGCTTTGGAGGCCAGGCCGCGTCCGAGGATATCGCTTCGGCTTTAAGGGAAGCGGCAAGGGATCCCGGGCTTAAGGCCGTTGTAATCCGCCTCAACAGCCCGGGCGGAACTGCCGCC
>CAZPXL010000284.1:0-2739 GCA_964591005.1 uncultured Eubacteriales bacterium | reverse complement strand
TGCGCACCGGTCGCACTGTACAAGGCCCGTTTTACTGAGAGCAGGATTCTATATTCTAAATCTTATCGGTCCTGATTGCTGATTCTGGCTCCTAATAAACTGTATATGCTGAAGCAAAGTGAGTTGCCGCGAAATCTTCACTGGCTGGGGCGAAATACTTATTTGATAGGGCCGCCACAAAACTGTTGTTTTGGATGTACCCGGCGTCCCAGGTAGCGTCAATCGTTACCCAGCGGCCGTCGGCATATACCTCGTTCCAGGCGTGGCTTTGAGATGTCCAGCCGCTGCTTTCCCAGGTCTGGCCGTGTACGACTTTGGCCTGGAGGCCTGCCGCCCTGGCTAAAGCGGCAACCACAAAGGAATAATCCCTGCAGACGCCCTTTCCGCTCTTAATTGTCTCGCTGGCAGGAACCAGTGTGGTGTCGCCTGCCAAAAACGCATCATAATCGTAGGCAATGTTGCCGGCCACCCAGTCGTGAATAGACTTCAACTTCTCTGTTTCGCTCATTTGAGGCGTTACAATCTGGTATACGAGATCTACAACCGACTGGTCATCGCTGTCCACATAAGCGGACGGTGAAATATAACGGGTGTCCCTTTCAAGCTCGTTGTTTAACTCAAAACGTATTTTACCGTCAAACCTGGTGGAGTTGTCCCCGGCCCATATCGTATATTTACCGGGGCCAAAACGAAGCTGAATATCTAATTTGAAGCTCCCGTTTTGGACATCGGCAGGGTATGTGAGCAATTCGCCCGCAGGTCCCCGCACACAAAACCAGACGCGCTCAAGACCGGATTTCCCTTCTATTGTTAAATTGCCGTCGCAGCTAAACCCGCTGCTTGACGGCGACGTTATTTGTATTGAAGAAGTACTAAAACCGACGCTGTAAGCGGCGCTGGCGGCTGCGCTGAAGCATAATATGCTAACAAGTACGAACGTGCACATGAAAAATATTTTCTTTGAAAGACCAATCCTTTTCATAAAGCACCCTCCAATTAGTTCTCTTAAGACAAAAAGACCTGTCCGCCAGTGACGAACAGGTCTTTCAATTCCTGATACGGCAACTGGCTGGCACTAGCGGTGATAACCGCCTTAGCCCCTTTAGCTTTGCGCCGCCACCTTTCGGTGACTTTGCCTTTTTCGTTATATTTAAAAAAACAACCACCCGCCAGGCGGGTGGTCTAATAAGCTCAATCTTTATGCTTGAACCCGGCAACTGGCTGGCATAACGGCTTTAACCGCCTTAGCCCCTCTAGCTTTGCGCCGCCACCTTTCGGTGACTTTGCCTTTTTCAATTGTACAAGCTTTTATTAAGTAAATTATATAAGCCATAAGATACCAGGTCAAGTATCATTTTATTAAACTAAATACTACTTTAGTATAAACTTTCTAGGACTTATTTACCATAATAGTTGATATTTTATCTATATTTGTAATTATGGAGCAATGGTCCTAGATCAATTGGGACTTTTGAGCCATACCACATACATACTTTTACACTAATATAATTTAGTCTTTAAGTCATGGTAATAAAAAATATTTTTTAATAATATATTAATATCTATTCCTTCTTGACTATTTTTTTATTCTTGCCATACAAACAAAATATTTTTTCATAACAGTCACTTAAAGGAAATATTCCTTTTTTATTGAATAAATATGGTAATGTTTTTTAATATTCCATGATATTAGAAATTTCTGCAATTAATTTACGGCTCTGGGAAGGAGGGTTTTGAATGAAGCATCTGGACACAAAAATATTTAACAAATACAGAGAAATGGTAGAGAAAGCATATCCATCAGAAATAGACAATTGGCCGGTTATAAGCGGCTACAACCTCAAGTTTGGCAATTATCACGGCTGGAACATCTTGTCCTTCGAACATACCGGAAACCCCATCCCTCTGAGAATACCTCTAGAGCATTTAACAGCAGCTGTTGTCGGTGTTGACGATATTGGAAGCGATACTGAACTTGCTCGTAAAAAACTGACCAGGCAACTGCGTTTATCCAAGAAAGACATGCTGATTCTTCTAAACTCCAGGGCTTCCAACATTGAGCAGGAACTGCGCGCGGCATTTAAGCAGCATGAAGCTCTGGTCAAAAAACGGGCGCAACCTGCTCCTGAAGGAGAAATACCCAATTCCCCTCCCGCGCCTGAGAAAGTAGTGCAGTTAAAAGCTTTCGTAAAGGTACAAATTCAAGAAGAACCATCAGCAGAACAAGCCGCCCCAGCGGCGGAACTTCCGCAAAAAGAGAAAAAACCGGTTGCGGAAACACAAGAGCAAAAAACCACCGCGGCAATACAGGAAGATGTTAAAGCCGAAAACCAGCCCAACAGAAACAAGGTGCTGATTATAAACGGCGCCAACGAAAAAATGAAAAAATCCATAGGCAATTTCCTGCTGAGCCTGGGACTGCAAGCTGTGGAGTGTCCTGAGGCACAGCACCTCACGGGCATGCCGGAGCATGATAGAACAGGAATTCTGGCTAAAATTTTCGAGCATTGCCAGGCTGTTGTTGTTCTTTTAACAAACGAGATACAGGATTGCTCCTTATCCTACAAGGATCAGGAATTAAAATTGCTGCCTCAAGCTGAACTAAATGCCCTTTTCATGGCAGGTGTATCAGCCGGTATCAACCGCGAAAGGACTATAGTTGCAGGGTTTGGCAATACGGCGCCGTACCGCGGTATACCGGGACTAAACATTATAGAACTGGACAATTCCCTGGAAAAG
>CAZPXL010000283.1:0-2799 GCA_964591005.1 uncultured Eubacteriales bacterium | reverse complement strand
TCATATTTTCAACGGTGTCCCTGACATTGGTTTGAAGCTGCAGCGCCACATCGTGGATATTAACGCCGTAATCAACAATTGCATTAATATCAATTGTGACTTCGCTTTCACCAACTTCAGCCTTGATTCCTTTGGAAAGGTTTTTCCGGCCGAGCTTCTCAACCAGGTCACCCGCTATGCCGCCGCTCATTCCGGCCACGCCCGCAACTTCCGCGGCGGCGAGACCGGCGATGGTGGTCACTACTTCTTCAGATATCTTTATTGTTCCCTGATTAGCGCTCTTTTTACCTGTTTCGCTTTTTTCCATTTATTAAAACCTCCCAGATATTACTAATTAATTATAGCATTTGTCCGGTAAGGTTGTCCACCAAAAAGGACTGTAAAGAATTGCTAAGAAGAAAGGAGAAAGGTATTACGGGGTAGAATATCCAGGTAAGATATTTTATAACATATGGGGAGGTAAGTTCAATGTCTATTTATCGCACTATGTTGTTTGCTCCTGCCAATGATCTGCGCAAAGCGGGCAAAGCCCTTATGCTGAACGCAGACGGGGCCGTGCTGGATCTGGAAGACGCGGTTGCCCTCAGTGAGAAAGCAAACGCCAGGAATGCTTTAAAGGAAGCTTTGAACCTGCCCCGCAGGGGAGATGTGTTTATCCGGGTCAACAGCGTCCAAACCGATTTTATTTTAAATGATTTGCTGGCGGCGGTAACAGAAGGTGTGAAAGGACTGGTTGTTGCCAAATCCGAGTCAGCTGAAGAAATCCGGCAGGTCGATTGGCTGATGGGAAAAATAGAAAAAGAACGCGGATTACCGGAAGGCAGCATGGAAATCATACCCTTTATAGAAAGTGCTAATGCTATTGTTAATGCTTACAGTATAGCTTCATCCAGCCCGAGGATCAGCCGGATGTTCTTCGGGGGAGTAGACTATGTGCTTGATATAGGAACCACTTTTTCTAAAGGCGGGACAGAGATATTTTACGCAAGGTCCCAGCTAGTAGTGGCTTCGCGCGCCGCTGGTATCGAGCCGCCTATTGACACAGTATACCCTGACTTCAAGGATATCGAGGGGTTGGCAGCTGACGCCAGGGCAGTACGCCAGATGGGATTCCAGGGCAAGCTGGCTATACACCCGGCGCAGATTGAGCCTTTGAACGAGGTATTCACGCCAACACCAGAAGAGATTTCCTGGGCTAAAAAAATTGTGGCGGTATTTGACCAGGAGGAAGCCAGGGGACAGGCGGTGTTTCAGGTCGATGGTAAAATGATTGAATATCCGATAGCAAACCGGGCCAGGCGGATCATAGCACTGGCAGATCAGATAGCTGAAAAATCCGCACAGTGAGAGTTAGACCGGTCTTAACAGCACAGCATAAATAAAAAGATGTCAGCAAGGGAAAATATAAAAAATCCTGTCACTGCTTGCAGGCAGCTAAACGGGACTGTTAAACCTGAATCCAAATAACCAGGAGGCGGTTAAATGCTTAAGAGCAGAGTTTTATTACCAAGCGACGGTTCCGACACTTCGCTGAAGGCTGCTGCCTATGCTTCCAGGCTGATGAAAACAAACCCGGATATGAAGTTGACTGTACTCGTTGTTGTGCCTGAAAGCAGCGGCTTTGCGGAAATTGACAAGGCCATGGAAGAAAAGGGAGAAGAAATAATGAACAGAACTCTGCGGGGATTCTCTGAAGAAGGCCTTGAGGTAGAGAAGCATATTGAAAAAGGAGACCCCGCCGCGGTTATTATTAATTACGCCGAGCGGGGCAGTTATGACCATATTATTATGGGAAGCAGGGGTGCCAGCGAACTGCGCGGCGCCGCCATAGGCAGTGTCAGCCACAAAGTGATACATTTGGCCAACTGCCGGGTAACTCTTGTCAAGTAAAGCTCTAATCTGAGATCTTTCGTATATATAGAACAATAAAGGGCAGTATGGAGAAAAATTCTTCCTTGCCAAATTCAATCAGCCAGACCATGTTGTGTTTTAGTCTTGCCCAGGAAGGGGTGGGCCTGAGCAGTTCATCCCTCAATGAGATCAAATTGAGCCTCGCTTCTTTTAAAAGAGCGGGGTCTTTTATTTTTGACAGGATTTCATAAACCGCGTGATCGAGAGGAGAGGCGTCATGAGATTTTGAGTTCTCCTCTGAATATATGTCTGACTCTGCGGGCAAACCAAATTCGTTTGTATCATCTGACGCCCCGGGCTCAGAGCCATGAGCGCGGAAGTCCAGGTCTTTGATCAGGTTTTCCAGGTATTCCCTTTTGCAGCTCAGTATTTCTAAAAAATCTTCTCTTCTCTGGTGTTCCGAATAAGTATCGAAAACTGAAAAACATCCTCCGCGCCCGGCCTGTTCAAAACCGTGACGCTGCCTGGAGTCATCTCCGTAAATACGATCAATTATTTTAGCGGTAAAATTTTCCCAGAAGGAATATTCCAGTCCATAAGGCACTTTGGCGCCAATGTTGACAATATCATTCAACTGCATTTCAATTAGTTGTTTGGCTGCGTCAAGATCCTCGATCTGCGGCAAAGCTGTCGCCTCCTCCACGGGCATAATACTTCACGTCAATCTATCAATTATAAAGAATTATAACATGATCATATAGACGGTGAAAGGGTACCTGGTTTTGCTTATTCTGCTCCCGGGTAATATATAGACAGGATTTACAGAATTATTAAGGATTTACAATGTCAATTTGTATTAATCGCGTTTAGCGGATGTATGTCTGAATTTTAAGGAACAAATTCGCCCTTCGGGCGACTAAAGTAAACCGGGGATAGAATACTATGGCC
>CAZPXL010000282.1:0-2847 GCA_964591005.1 uncultured Eubacteriales bacterium | reverse complement strand
GTTGTGGATAATGCAAATGACGCTTTCAATTGGTCACGTGATTATCTGGGCGTTGAATATCTTGACAGAGTTGATGTTTTTGGAGGCCATTCAGTTCCACGGTGTTATACTGCTAAGAATATTTCAGGTACAACTATCATAAAAAAACAAATAGAGAAATTGGAGATACTTGGCACTAAAGTTCGGCTTAAAACGTTTTTTAAAAAATTTGTTCAGGATCCCGAGGGTAGGTTGTGCGGTATTATTGTTAGAAATGATTTTGATAATAAAAAGCCTGGACAGGGAACTGATATAAGTATAAAAGCCAAAAAAGGGGTTATCCTTGCGGCAGGCGGGTTTGGAAGTGACATTGCTTTTAGGACGGCGCAAGACCCGCGGCTTAAAAAAGATATCGATACTACCAATAGGCCGTCCGCAACCGCCGAGGCGCTAAAAGAAGCACTAAGAATAGGAGCTGCGCCTGTACAGTTGTCTCACATCCAGCTGGGGCCATGGGCTTCTCCCGATGAAAAAGGCTATGGGATTGGACCGATGTTTTCAGAATATATAGTGTTTCAGTACGGCATTATTGTTGACCCTGTTACCGGGGGCCGTTTTGTCAACGAGCTTGCGGATCGCAAAACACTTTCAGACAAAATTCTTTCAATTGGCCATCCGTGTATTGGCGTTGCAGATGCAAAATCAGTTGGAGAATCCGGCTGGAACATAGACCTTTGTCTAAAGAAAGGCGTTGTTAAACAATTTAACACAATTAAAGAGTTGGCGGCTTTTTATAATATTTCAACTGCAAATCTGGAGAAAACGCTCCAACTTTTTAATAACAGCTTTTTTGAGGGAAAAGATAAATATTTTAACAAACCGTTAATTGAAAAAGCTGGACCAATAACGCACCCGCCTTATTTTGGGATCCGCCTGTGGCCAAAAGTGCATCATACAATGGGCGGTGTCAGGATAAATGTTAAGGGAGAGGTTTTAAATCTCGATGGCAAAGTAATAGAGGGGCTTTATGCGGCCGGCGAGATTACCGGTGGTATACATGGGGCGAGCCGCCTGGGAAGCTGTTCAATTACCGAATGTCTTGTGTTTGGAAGAATTGCGGGAAAAAATGCTGCTACTAAGATATTATCCCCAAGCAGCTGCTCTGAAATATAAACTGCCCGGATTCATTACCTTTATTTATCATGGTATAAAAAAACCCCGAAAAGGGGTTTTTTTTATACTATTGACCGGCCGCCCGGCGTACCGCGTCCTGGTGATCCGGGTCGATAGAATCGCTGCCATGAGTACGGCTGTTCAGAAAATGCAGGCAAAAATGACCGTCAAAGTCATTACCGTAAATGTCCTGGCTCGTGCTGTGCGGCATGCCCGCCATGGAGCAGGCCACGGGCTGCCCGTCAAGCCAGAGTATGGCGGCCCTGCGCTCCCAACTCCACTCACCCCCGAAAACTTGCTTCATGATATATGAATCATCGGCGGTCAGCGGCTCGCAGTCGGCATGGTTTGTGCCGAAAAGGTGGTAAATGCGGAACTTGCGCCCGGTTTCAAAATCCTGCAGGGTGGCGTTGCTGCCAATGGGAAACATGTCATTAATGTACTTCCAGTCAATCAGTTCGCCATATGCGGCATCAGAGTCCCCATAGTCCTCCGTGGGGCGGGATACGGATCCCCTGCTTGTCTCCTGATATGACGAAGCATCTCCAGGTATGGTGAGTACCTGTCCTACCTGCAGGGAATCATGATTGAGGCCGCTGGCAGATTTAATTGAGTCAACGCTGGTGCCATATCTGTCAGCTAACAACCACAGGCTGTCACCGTAAGCGACCGTGTAGCTGAAACTTTGTCCTGCCGGTGCCGGAACAGTGTATCCGGTATCGTAAGACGGCTCACTGCCGGGTATAGTGAGCACCTGTCCTACCTGCAGAAAATCGGAGTTGAGGCCGCTGGCAGATCTAATTGAGTCTACATCTGTTCCAAAACTGTCGGCAATCGACCACAGGCTGTCGCCGGACATCACCGTGTAGCTGAATGTTTGTCCTGAATAACCGTTATTATAGTACGTTTCACCAGTGTCATTGCCCGGTATAACAATCTGCTCACCGATCTGCAGGGCTTCAAAATCAACACCCGGGTTGGCTGATTGGAGTGCGTCCACGTCAACCCCCATCTTATTTGCAATTGTCCAGAAGCAGTCGCCTTCAACTACGGTGTAATATGAAGCAAAGGCGGGACCGGGCAGGGACAGCCCGGCAAAAACAAATCCAAACATCAGGATCACGATAAACAAACGATTAAAGTTTTTTACCCCTCTCATTTTCGCCTCCTTTAATAAATGTTTAATATATTACCTGTAAGGGAAAACATCAAAATTTTAATCACCCGGCGGCACGGCTGTCATGGCAAAATGAACTGTGGAAAAACCTTGTTTTTTGCTTTAGACCCGTTGCTTTGCGCCTCCAGCTTTCGCATGGAGTTGCCCTTTTCAGGTAATAATAAAATCTATTTTCTACACAATATTGCATTATCCTCCTTCGGTTACCAGTAAAACCTTAATACAGCAGTTCATTAAAAAGAACGATATCGCTTAAAATTAATATCGGTTAAAATAAAATCTTCTTTAATTGCAGTAAAAGTGATTATATGATAAGATAATTGATGAGTTTTTGGAGTATTTTGTGAAATTCAGGCGCTTTGCGCTTTTTTCTTATGTTACATTCACTGACGGAAGGAGGATTACAGTGTCCGGTCATTCAAAGTGGGCGACTATCAAGCGTAAAAAGGCAAAGATTGATGCCCAGCGAGGTAAAGTATTTACCCGTCTGGCCAAAGAAATTATCATCGCGGCGCGCC
>CAZPXL010000281.1:0-2857 GCA_964591005.1 uncultured Eubacteriales bacterium | reverse complement strand
CTGGAGCGGATATCCCACTCCCGCCAGGGAGCTACTATTTTCAAGTCGGGGGCCAGCGCTTTGATCCCCAGTTCAAAGCGAACCTGGTCGTTTCCCTTGCCGGTGGCGCCGTGGGCGACAGCCTCGGCCCCTTCCTTTCTGGCTATTTCAACCATCTTCTTCGCTATCAGCGGGCGGGCCATGGACGTCCCCAAAAGGTATTTACCCTCATAAATGGCGCCGGCTTTCAGCGTGGGGAATATGTACTCCTCCACAAATTCCCGCCTGGCGTCTTCAATGTATATTTTACTGGCGCCGGTTTTTATCGCTTTTTCATTTAGCGGTTCCAGCTCTTCCCTTTGGCCCAGGTCTGCCGTCAGGGCAATAACCTCATAACCGTAATTCTCTTTCAGCCAGGGAATAATGATCGATGTATCCAGGCCGCCTGAGTAAGCCAGTACTACTTTCGGCATATGTAATAACAACTCCTTACTTTATATTTTTCACATGATTTATACTTTTTACAGCAGCAACGACAGTACGGCCTTCTGGGCGTGCAGGCGGTTTTCCGCCTCGTCCCAGGCTGCCGAGTGCGGCCCGTCAATAATTTCGTCCACTACCTCTTCACCCCGGTGAGCCGGCAGGCAGTGCAGGAAAATGTAATCCGGACTGGCATGTTTGACAAGCCCGGGATTAACCTGGTACGGCGCGAAGACACGGGCACGCAGAGCCCGCTCAATTTCCTGCCCCATGCTCGCCCACACGTCGGTGACAACCACGTCCGCGCCGGTCACAGCCTCCACCGGATCGGTGATTATGTCAATCCGGGCGCTGGTAGCGTTCGCGTCCTCCCTGGCCAGGCGCGCAACTTCTTCATCCGGCTTGTAACCGTCCGGCGACGCGACAGCAATATCCATGCCCACCTTGGCGCAGCCGATCATCAGGGAGTGGCAGACGTTGTTGCCGTCACCGACGTAGGCCATCTTGAGCCCTTTCAGCCGGCCCTTTCTCTCTAAAACGGTCTGCAGGTCGGCCAGAATCTGGCAGGGGTGCTGCATGTCAGTGAGGCCGTTTATCACAGGGATGCCGGCATACTCCGCAAGCTCCACTACCTCTGAATGTTCGTAAGTACGGATCATAATCCCGTCCAGGTAGCGGGACAATACCCTGGCGGTATCCTGTACGGTCTCGCCCCGGCCAAGCTGAAGGTCGTTGGAGTTTAAAAACAGCGAGTAGCCTCCCAGTTGGTACATAGCCACCTCAAAAGAGACCCTGGTGCGGGTGGAAGACTTATAAAAGATCATTCCCAGGGTTTTTCCCGGGAGACAGGCATGCGGGATATTTTTCTTTTGCTTCTTTTTTAAATCCACGGCCAGTTCAAGAATGGCCGCAATCTCTGCGGGACTAAAATCATGCAGGTCGATCAGATCCCGCCCCTTTAAATCAAATTTCCCAGGCCCCAAAATACAATCCCTCTTTTCTGGCAATAATCTATATATTAGATCTTTATTTTATCTTCAATTATTTATACCCGCCATGACTTCATCCAGGATGGCTGCCGCCTTCCTCACCTCTGTGGAGCTGACGGTAAGGGGAGGAATAAAACGGAGCACATGTCCGCCCACGCAGTTGATCAGGAGCCCTTTTTCCTGGCACCCGTCCACGATTTTCTTTCCTTCAATCGAAAGCTCCATGCCGATTAAAAGGCCTTTCCCCCTGATTTCCTTGACGTAATCGTATTTTTCACGCAGTTTCTCCAGTTCAGCGCACAGGATCTCTCCCACAGAGTTGGTATAATCCACTACCTCACCCTCAATTATCTCCTCCAGGGTGGCCAGGGCTGCCGCGCAGGCCAGCGGGTTGCCGCCGAAAGTCGAGGCGTGGTCACCCGGCTGAAAAATTCTGGCCGCTTCTCCTCTTGCCAGCATGGCCCCAATGGGAAAACCTCCTCCCAGCGCTTTGGCCAGTGTTATAATGTCGGGCTTCACCGCGTAATGCTCGTAAGCGAACAGGCGCCCGGTACGTCCGATACCGGTCTGGACCTCGTCAAAAATCAACAGCGCCCCGAATTTCTTGCAAATTTTCTTAACTCCATTGATGTATTCTTTGGAAGCGACGTTTACACCGCCTTCGCCCTGGATAGGTTCAAGCATAACCGCGCAGGTGGCGGGGCCAACGGCTTCTTCAAGAGCCTGCAGGTCGTTAAAGGGCACATACTTGAAGCCCCCGGGCAGCGGCTCAAAATTTTTCTGGTACTTCGGCTGCCCGGTGGCTGTTACCGTCGCCAGCGTCCGGCCGTGAAAAGAATTCAGGGCGGTGACAATTTCCACCTTGTCCGGGCCGTGCTTAACCTTGGCGTATTTGCGGGCTAGCTTTATCGCCGCCTCGTTGGCCTCGCCGCCGCTGTTGCAGAAAAAGGCCTTATCCATAACGCTGTTCTCCACCAGCATTTTAGCCAGGAGGACCTGGGGCTCGATGTAATATAAATTTGAGCAGTGAATAAGCTTTTTGGCCTGATCGCAAATCGCATCCACAACTGCCAGGTTGCAGTGCCCGAGGGCGTTCACGGCGATACCGCTGACAAAGTCCAGGTATTCCTTTCCGTCAGCGTCCCACAACCGTAGACCGTCTCCCTCAACGGGCGCCAGGGGTATCCTCCCGTAGTTGCGCATCAGGTATTTATCTCCGAGCTTTATAATCTCTTTCGTATTCATGTCACACCTCCAATTTTGGTCGTCAGTCGTGGAAGCAGGGGGACGGGAGGCCGTGTGAAAATGGCACATAAAATGGTCCCCGACCCTGCCCAATAAACAAATATGAAATCGTTTTTGCTTTTTAAAAAAGAACCGGTATCTTACGCAAGTACCGGTTTTCTCTT
>CAZPXL010000280.1:0-2865 GCA_964591005.1 uncultured Eubacteriales bacterium | reverse complement strand
GGCAGCGGCAAGACAGAGGTTTATCTGAGCGCTATAGCCTCAGCCCTGGCCTGCGGCCGGCAGGCGGTGACAATGGTTCCTGAAATATCCCTGACCCCGCAGATGATCGGACTGTTCCGGGAGCGGTTCGGCTCCCTGGTGGCAGTGCTACATAGCGGTCTTGCGGGCCGGGAAAGATATGAAGAGTGGCGCAGGGTAAAGGAAGGTAAGGCTCCAGTGGTACTTGGCACACGCTCAGCCGTATTTGCCCCTTTGCCCGTCCCCGGGCTTTTTATCTTAGACGAAGAACACGAGCCGTCATATAAGCAGGACGATCACCTCCGCTATCACGCCAGGGAGGTGGCCCTGAAAAGGGCCCAGCTCTCAGGCGCGGTGGTGGTGCTGGGAAGCGCCACTCCTTCCCTGGAATCATGGTTCAGGTCTGGCCGCGGCGGCCTGTATAAACTATTAAAACTCCCGCACAGAATAGACAAAAAACCGCTTCCGCGGGTAACAGTTGTTGACCTCAGGCAGGAAATAAAGGAAGGAAACCGCGGCATCTTCAGCCGTCCCCTTGTTTCAGCCATCTTCGAGAGGTTACGGAAACGTGAGCAAACAATTCTATTCTTGAACAGGCGGGGTTACGCGACCTTTGTTGTTTGCAGGGAATGCGGCCATGTTTTAAAATGCGGCCGCTGCGACATCTCGCTTACATATCACCTGGATGGGACGCTCAGGTGCCATTATTGTAACTACGTCACCAAGCTGCCCGGGGGCTGTCCTGCCTGCGGCAGCGGTTATATTCGCCATTTTGGGGTAGGCACACAAAAGGTGGAGGATGAAGCGGCAAAGCTTTTTCCGGAAGCGCGAATACTGCGCATGGACAGCGATTCAACTGCCCGCAGGGGCTCACACGAAAAGATACTGGGCACTTTCAGGCAGGGGCGGGCGGATATTTTGATCGGCACCCAGATGATTGCTAAAGGCCTGGACCTTCCAATGGTGACCCTTGTTGGAGTGGTAAATGCCGACACTACCTTGTTTATGCCGGATTTCAGGGCGGCTGAGCGCACTTTTCAGCTCCTGACCCAGGTAGCCGGAAGGGCCGGCCGCGGCGAACTACCCGGTGAGGTGCTGGTGCAAACTTACTGTCCGGAGCATTACAGCATAACAGCCGCTGCCAGGCATGACGTAGAAGGATTTTACCGTATTGAACTGCCTTTAAGAAAGTCACTTGGTTATCCCCCGTTCAGCTATCTGGCCAGGATTCTTTTTACTCACGAAGATGAGGGGGAGATTAGCAGGGGAGCAACGCACGTTAAAGAAATCCTTGACAAAAAGCTGTCCGGGCAGGACAATTTTATTGAAGTCCTTGGTCCGGCGCCGGCTCCGCTGAGCAGGATCAAGGGCCGGTTTCGCTGGCAGCTGGTTCTGAAGGGGCCGCGCCGGGGTGAATTAAGAGACCTGATCAGGGAGTGCACAGACGACCTGCAAAAACTCAGGCCGGCTTTTAAACCTGTGATAAACATTGATATCAACCCCCAGGGGATGCAATAGAAGGAGGGAATTATTTTGGCGGTTTATAAGATAGTGGAAATCGGCGACGAAGTATTAAGAGAAAAAGCAAAACCGGTGAAAAGTATTAATGCAAATATTATTAAGCTTCTGGATAATTTGGCCGATACCATGTACAGTGCCAGGGGGGCGGGTCTGGCCTCCCCGCAGATTGGTGTTTCCAAACGGGCTGTCGTTGTGGATGTCGGCGAAGGCCTCTATGAGATGATTAACCCGGAAATTATAAGCTCTTCCGGTAAGGAGACGGACACCGAGGGATGCCTGAGCATCCCGGGTCTTATTGGGGATGTCACCCGGGCTGCGACAGTAAAAGTCAAGTACCTGGACCGGCAGGGGAAAGAGAAAAATGTTACGGCTAAAGGTATGCTGGCCAGAGCCATGCAGCATGAGATTGATCACCTGGATGGCATCCTTTATATTGACCGGGCTGCAAATATCAGGAAACTAAATCAGAAGGAAGTATAGGTGGCAATGCGGGTAGTATTCATGGGGACGCCTGATTTCGCCGTCCCGTCGCTTAAGGCTTTAGCAGAGGCTCAATATGACCTGGCCGCGGTTGTTACCCAGCCGGACCGGCCCAGGGGGCGCGGGAAAAAAGAGACGCCGCCGCCGGTGAAAGAAACCGCGAGGGCTCTCAACATACCGGTCTTTCAGCCTCATAAGATTAAAGACCCGGACTTCATAAGCCTGTTAGAGGGCTTGTCTCCGGATGTTATCGTGGTGGTGGCATTCGGACGAATCCTTCCACCCGATATATTGACACTGCCCAAATACGGCTGTATAAACGTTCATGCGTCGCTGCTGCCAAAATACCGCGGCGCCGCTCCCATACACCGGGCTGTCATCAACGGCGAAGAGTTTACAGGGGTCACCACCATGTTCATGGATGAGGGCCTGGATACAGGGGATATGATAATCCGCGAGGTTGTTCCAATTCATGAGGAAGACACCGTTGGAGACGTCCATGACCGGTTGGCCTCGCTGGGAGCGGGGCTGCTGATAAAAACTTTAAGCCTGGTTGGAAGCGGCCGGGCCCCCAGGACACCTCAGGCCGGCGAATCCTCCTATGCTCCCGTTTTGAGTGCCGCGGATGAACTAATATTGTGGGAAAGGCCGGCCAGGGATATTTTTAACCAGGTCAGGGGCATGAACCCGTGGCCTGGGGCGCGTACGTCGCTGCACGGCAAGGTGCTGAAAATCTGGCGCGCCTCTGCTCTTGAGGAAGACGGGACCGATGGTTTACCCGGCCAGGTTGTTTCAGCCGGCAGTGACGGGATTTTAGTCAGGGCCGGGACAGGCCGGCTAAGAATT
>CAZPXL010000279.1:0-2882 GCA_964591005.1 uncultured Eubacteriales bacterium | reverse complement strand
CTTTTCTTTTTCAATAACGTCAGCCGGGGCTTTACCCAAAAATCCGGGGTTGCCCAGCTTGCCCCGTACCCGGGCCAGGTCCTTCTCCACGAGCGAAAGCTCTTTTTCCTGGCGGGCTGCCTCCTTATCCACGTCGATCAGCCCTTTTAACGGGACAAAAACCTCCACTCCCCTGGTCACGGCGTGAGCCGCCTGTTCGGGCGCTTTGTCCAACCCGGCAAATGCATTTATACTCGCGTTTGACAAGACCTGGATATAGTCCATATTTTTTTCTATAATGGCCCTGGTATTATCCGGCGCCGTCAATACTACTTCCGCTTTGCGGCCTGGAGGCACGTTCATCTCTCCCCGGATGTGGCGGATGGCCTTGGTCACTTCCATCAGTATGTCCATTTCATGTTCCGCTTCCTCATCAACCAACTCCTCACGGGCGGCCGGCCAGGAAGCTTTCATGATGGTAATCCCGTGGGCAGGCAGGTGCTGCCAGATCTCTTCAGTAATAAAGGGCATAAACGGGTGCAGCAGTTCCAGAACTCCTTTTAAAACTGAGGACAAAACGCTCTGAGCCGTGACCCTGTCGGAGGGGCTGGTTTTTCCGTAGAGCCTTGGCTTGGTCAGCTCAATGTACCAGTCGCAAAATTCGCTCCAGGTAAATTCATACAACACCCTGGCTGCCTCGCCCAGCTCGTAAGCTTCCAAAAACCTAGTTGTATCTTTTATAGCCGACTGGTAGCGGCTGATAATCCAGCGGTCCGCCAGGTTTAAAGGGCCTGGTTTTTCATCAGGGTCGAAATCCTCCAGGTTCATCAATGTGAACCGTGAGGCGTTCCACAATTTATTGGCAAAGTTGCGGGCTCCCTCCAGCCTTTCAAAGTGAAAGCGCAGGTCGTTGCCGGGTGTGTTGCCGGTAACCAGCATAAAGCGCAGGCTGTCTGCGCCGTGAGACTCGATCACATCGATGGGGTCAACTCCATTGCCAAGAGACTTGCTCATTTTCCTGCCCAGGGCGTCCATCACCAGGCCGTGGATAAAGACATCCCGGAAAGGAACTTCGTTCATAAACGCCAGTCCGGAAAAAATCATCCGGGCCACCCAGAAAAAGATGATATCCCGCCCGGTTACCATAACCGTCGTCGGGTAGTAATATGCCAGGTCAAGAGTCTTATGGGGCCAACCCAGCGTGGAAAACGGCCATAGCGCCGAGGAAAACCACGTATCCAGCACATCAGGGTCCTGCTCCAATGATGAACCGCCGCACCTGGCACACCTGGCAACTGGTTCCCTGGATGCGATCATCTCTCCGCAGTCCTTGCAGTACCAGACCGGTATGCGGTGCCCCCACCACAGCTGGCGGGATATGCACCAATCACGGATGTTTTCCATCCAGTTCAGGTAGACCTTGGTAAAACGCTCAGGAACAAACCTGATCCGCCCTTCTTTAACAGCGTCGATGGCCGGCTGGGCCAGGGGCTGCATTTTAACAAACCACTGGCGGGAAAGCATCGGCTCGATAACAGTATTGCAACGATAACAATGACCTACAGCATGAGAGTGATCTTCTGTCTTTACAAGATAGCCGCCTGCTTTTAAATCCTGTACAATTTTTTTGCGGCACTCATAACGGTCGAGCCCTTTATAGCGCGGCCCCGCTTCCTCATTCATCTTACCTTCCTTATCGATTACAGCTACCTGGGGCAGGTTATGCCTCCTGCCCACCTCGAAGTCGTTGGGGTCATGGGCGGGCGTTATCTTCACAACACCAGTGCCGAAGGAGGGATCAACATATTCATCGGTTATTACCGGCATCTCCCGGCCCACCAGGGGCAGGATCAATATTTTCCCCACCAGGTCCTTGTATCTTTCGTCGCCGGGGTGCACTGCCACGGCCACGTCACCCAGCATTGTTTCCGGGCGGGTGGTGGCCAGAACAACAACTCCGCTCCCGTCTTTAAAGGGATATTTAATATGATAAAAATGCCCGGGCTGATCAAGGTGTTCCACTTCAATGTCGGATATGGTGGTATGGCACTTGGGGCACCAGTTTGTAATGTAATAGTCCCTGTATATTAATCCCCGCTCAAAAAGTTTGATAAATACCTCCAGTACCGCGTCAGAGCACCCCTCGTCCATGGTGAAGCGCTCACGCTGCCAGTCACAGGAGGCGCCAAGCCTCCTGAGTTGGGTGGTGATCCTGTCTCCGTACTTTTCCTTCCAGGACCAGACCTTTTTCAAAAACTCCTCCCGGCCGATGTCATAACGGGAAACGCCTTCTTTAGCCAGACTTTCTTCGACCTTGGCCTGGGTCGCTATGCCGGCGTGGTCCGTACCCGGCAGCCACAGCGCGTTGTATCCCTGCATTCTGCGCCAGCGGGTCAGGATATCCTGCAGGGTATTGTCCAGGGCATGCCCCATGTGAAGCTGCCCGGTAATATTAGGCGGGGGCATTACTATACAGAACGGTTCCTGGCCGGCGTTCACCGCAGTATGGAAAAAACCGCTTTCTTCCCAGTTCCTGTACATTTTCTCCTCGACCAACCGGGGGTCGTAAGTTGACGGCATATCTGATTTGGACAATGATTCCACCCCTCCAATAATTAATAAAAAAACCCTCTCCGTCTCCAAGGACGGATGAGGATTCATCCGCGGTACCACCCTGATTCCAGCTGGCCAGAAATGACCGCCGGGACTAATCTTCAGCAGTTTTTAGCTTCTCACGTCCCGCGCCTCATCTCTCATATCTCAACTGGCGGCTCTTTTATCAATTGCTGTAACGGGCAATACCCGCCAGCGCTTACTGTGATTTCAGCGCTGAAGCTCCGGGGCGACAGGAACAGGCGCGGGCAGGAAACCTTTCAGCCGGGGGTTTCCATCTCTAACTCCTG
>CAZPXL010000278.1:0-2889 GCA_964591005.1 uncultured Eubacteriales bacterium | reverse complement strand
TTCTTTTTATTTCTGTATCATTTTTAGCATAATCGTTCTTATCATCGGGAACTGTAACATTTAAGCTGTCTACAGAATTTGTGATGGCAGTTTTCACTGCTGCTTCATTCGCGTTGGTAACAGCGGCTTTTCTTGCTCCCTCACGAGCCGCATTGGTGATTGTTAATTTAGTGTTATATATTATTCCGAATTGGATAATCCCAAAAACAAAAAGCAATAGAAGTGGCACTATCAGGGCGAATTCCACCAATGCCTGGCCGCATTCTGTTTTCTTATTTTTAATTTTCGCTCACCACCTTGAAAATACATCCAGGTAACCAACTTATTGATAAACTATTAACTTTTTTAATAAATTACTATTATTTCCATTTATGAATAAAGTATGGTTTAATATTTAACTTGATTATAACCATAATATTCATTTAAATCAATAAAAAAACATTATAGCGCCAGTTTGAAGCCTGTGAGGTATGCGGTTAACAACCCGAAAAAAATTGCCACTCCATAGGGAACGTATATTTTTTCCTTCTCATTTACATTTTCGTCAGGAAGCATAAATTCTTTACCCGCCTGGCCGCCTGTTATGGCAAATAATTTCAGTCCAAAGCCAAATCTTTTTAAAATGCCGGGCTGCTTCTTAAATAAGATTGCCAGCAAGGCCAGCACGCCGCCCCAGAGCGCCCCGAAGAGAGCTGTTTCGATGACGAAACCGACGCCTTTTAAAGCACCTACAGCACCGAGGAGTTTGACATCTCCCCCGCCCATGCCGCCGAGCATAAACGGGATCAGAAAAATGCCTATACCGACCAGCCATCCTTTGGCGCTAAATAAAAGCCACTGCCAACCACCCTGAGGGTCTCCTTTTAAAACAAAGAATAAAAAGCCGCCAACTATCACGGCGGCTACCACTTTCAGGGTGAGCCAGTTTGGTATTCTTCTAGTCCTTGCGTCAATAAAAGCAGCCAGACCGACGGCGAATATTGCTACAACATCTAAGAATTCATTCATTGTACTCACCTAATAAATTATTGCGGGCAGGTTTTTTTACTGAAATCATCTTTTATCTTAGCTGTCTAATTTTTCACCAATATTTTGGAAGGTATCATTAACCTTGTCACCCAGGAATGTAAGTGCAGCTATAACAACGATAGCGATTAATACTAAAATCAGAGCGTATTCCACCAGCCCCTGGCCTTCTTCATCAACAAAAAGGTTTTTTACCAATTGTAACATCTTATTCACCTCCTCCTTTTCGCTAATGCCTGCCCGTACAACCTTATGTTCTTTTTCATTTAAATTTACGAAACCATTTTGTCTGCAACCGTATTCAGGGTGTTGTTATTTGTCTCGCCTATGTTAGTTAAAACAAGGATAACAAATACAGAGACAATGGCTACTATCAGCCCATACTCCATCAACCCCTGGCCTCTTTCATCCTTATAAAGCCTGCTGATTATATTGCTAATAAGCGTCACCTCTTTTACTGATAACAAAATATTATTAACCAAATGATAGCAAAACATTTATTTTATGCCATCCTACAATTGTATTAAAAATGTACTACACCAAAGTGTACTTATGTTGGGAAATCAGACCCCGTTGGAAACCGCGTACAGCGCAGCCTGGGTGCGATCCTTCAAGTCCAGCTTGCAGAGAATGCTGCTGATATGCTTCTTTACAGTGTGTTCGGTTACAAAAAGCATATTGGCTATTTCCCTGTTGCTCAGTCCCCTGGTCAAAGCCCGCAGCACCTCAAGCTCACGGTCTGTTAATTCGGAGAGGCTGTCATCGCCCTTTTTGGGCTGCTGCAGCATCATCTGCATGACCGACGGGTCGAAATACGGCCTGCCGCGGCCCACCAGGCGCAGGGCGCTGGTCATCTCCTCCGGCAGGGCCTCTTTGAGGATATACCCGTCCACGCCGGCTTCCATGGCAGTTCGTACATCTTCGGGGTCAGCGTAGGTGGTCAGGATGATATACCGGCAGTCGGGCGCCAGCAGACGCAGCCTCTTGATAATCTCTATCCCGCTTTCTCCCGGCAACCTCAGGTCAACCAGGGTCAGGTCCGGCTTTATATGCGTGAATGACTGCTCGGCTTCCTGCCCGCTGCTGGCGCTGCCGGCCAGCTCCATACCCTCTTCATTGTCCAGTATTGCTTTGATCCCCTCGCAAACCAGCGGATGATCGTCAACCACAAATATTTTCATATCAGGCACCCCCCGCGGCCCATTTGGCTTCTTCGTTTTCAGCGTCGTCCGGCGCCACACAAGTTATTATCGTCCCGCTGCCGGGATAGCTGTCGATGGTAAAACTACCGTTGAATGTCGCCATCAGGCTGCGCATGTTCACCAACCCCAGGCCGCTCTGCTGTTTTTGTTCGTCAGCGATAAAACCTCTGCCGTCGTCGATGATCTGCAGTGAAACTTTTACCGGAGTCATCTTTAAAATAACCTTGATATTGTCGCACCTGCCATGGCGGATCGCATTTGAGGTGGCTTCGCGTATGATCCGGTAAAGCGCTTTACGCAGGGCCGGGCTGAGCGACTCTTCAGAGCCTTCAGGCATAAATTCCACATCAATACTGTTCAGCTTGGCCAGGTCTTCAAGGTAACTGGACACACCGGCCAGAAACACCTGCTCTCCCCTCTTGTTGGGGCTGATACGGTAAATTGACGCCCTGAGGTCCTTCGCTGCCTGGTTCGCCGTCCTTTTGATCAGGCCCAATTGCTTTTGAACCTCACGTTCCTGCAGCAGACCTTTCTTCTGGGAAAGGGCGTGCAGCGCGTAAACAACGCTGAACAGCTGCTGTGATACCCCGTCGTGGATTTCGTTGGCGATGCGGTTCTGCTCTTCCACCACCATCAGCCTGGCTGACAGTTCCTCGGCTTT
>CAZPXL010000277.1:0-2920 GCA_964591005.1 uncultured Eubacteriales bacterium | reverse complement strand
AAAATTATTGCCGTTTGTCGCTAAAGTTAGATGAAAAATGCACAAATTATTTTGGTGGTATTCACGGCGGGGTTCTGGCGGCGCTTGCTGACAATTGTATGGGCATGACTCTTCGGGCGGCAGGGCTTCAGCCAGTAACAGTGGAACTGACAGTCAACTTCATGAGCAACCCTAACGTTGGCGATAGACTTACCGCTGAAGGGTTGATTATTCACCAGGGCAACACCATAGTACTGGCTGAATGCATTATTAGAGCCGGAGATTTAAAAAACGTGGCCCGGGGCAAGGGCGTTTTTCTGGACCGTGTTCCTGTCGTGAATAGTAAAGAAAAATAAGAGCAGTTAAATTTATTATTTATTAGTTATAGTTTATATATTAAGCATAAAAAAACATTAATAAATAACCAAAAAGAATAAAAAGAACAATAATGAGGGACAAAAAAATGGTTGAAATCCTAAAGGTTCAGCCTTTTTTGTTTTTTCGGCGTCTATGCAATTAATAAGTAAAGCCTATTAATTCAATCGCAAACGCATATTTCACTTTTAATAATATGTGGGTTTAAGATTATAAAGAATAATCGGGTAAATATCGTCTGCCTCACGTAGATATTAACATGGTGGTGGTAGGTTAAGACAACAAGTCATGACTAACATATAAATATTGATAACACAAAGACAATAACACTACATATTGCAACACTACATATTGTCTAAATGCTCTATTTTACTTACTAAGACAGGCCGATATCAATGTGATTTATGGGGAAATCGTCTGGTAAGGAAGGGGAGAAGTTACATGTTAATGACCGGGGTTCGGCAGACCACAGAGGTTAACTATAAGTACTGGTCTCCAGCGGAGACAATGCCGCACAAGGAAATGAAAAAACTTCAATTAGCCAGATTGCGTGAGCAAGTAAATTACCTCTGGGAGAAAAGCTCTTTTTACCGGGAGAAATGGGAACAAAACGGTTTTTGTCCGGGGCATATAAGGACGCTTGAAGATATAAGGCGATTGCCTATTTTGACAAAAGAAGAAATTAGAATGAGCCAGGAGAAAAATCCTCCCTATGGGATGATGTGTATGCCCGACCGGGGTTCAATCATACGCATAGGCATGACATCAGGAACCACCGGTGAACCGGTTATTATTCCATTTAACGAGCAAGATTATTTTGGAGTATTTTGCGAGGGTGCAGTACGGGCTGTATGGGCGGCGGGAGTCAGGAAGGAAGATGTAGTCCACGCCGCTTTTGGTTTTACGCCTTTTTTAGGCCTTGCTGCCGCTTATGACTGCTGCGAGCATTTAATTGGCTCCCTGGTGATTCCGGGTGGTATCTGGAACAGCATTTTGCGTCTCAGAATGATTAAAAAATTGGGTGTTACGGTTTTAATGGGCACGCCGACATATTTGCTGCACCTGGCCAAGGTTGCCGAGGAAAACGGCATGGATGCCCGTTCCCTGGGAGTAAAGATAATAATGACCGCAGGCGAGCCCGGTCCAATGTCCATCCCAAATACCGGTTTAAGGCTGAAAGAAGCATGGGGAGCCAAAGTATTTGATTATTGCGGAACTCAGGAGACACAATATCTGGCCTGGATGTGTGATGAAGGTGTAGGGCATATGAACGAAGACCTCGTTTATTGCGAGGTGCTGGACCCGGAGACTAACGAGCCGGTCGCGCCGGGCCAATCCGGAAAACTGGTGGTTACTGATTTAGTGGGTAAAACTCACCCTTGTATCAGGTATGAAACCGGTGACCTGGTAAGAGGTATAGATGCCGGCACTACCTGCGCTTGCGGCAGGACCCTGAGTGTCATGAAAGGATTCATGGGACGGGTAGGAGATGTTATAAAAGTGCGCGGTGTGTGCGTATCCGTCGCGGGAATTGAAAACGTGCTCAGGGGTATACAGGAATGCTCCCACAATTATGAGTATGTGGCATCGAAGAATGATAACGGGATGGATAGGATAACAGTAAGGATAGAGCCGAAAGCTAATGTTGATCCCGGGCTGTATGAGTGTGTGCGCAAAAAGGTGGCTCAGGAATTGCAGTTGTCCTTTATGATTAACATGGATGTGGAAGTAGTGTCTCCCGGAACACTGCCGGAATATGAATTAAAAGCAAAACGCTTCCGCGACCTCAGGCCCCGGATATCAGACAGCGGCGGCGACTCTTGCCAGCAGGAAAAAATATTATCCAAGGCGTAATAAAGAAGGGCCGTTATCGCTATGATTCCGGCCCTTTATTAAAATAGCTAACAAAAGCTAAGCCGGCAGCGCCGGTATGACCCTAATGAAGTGTTTCAGATGTTACAAATAATATCATTATGGATGTGTTTACAGTGAAATGGAAAATAAATATTACTGAAGAAAACTGTACAGGATGCCGCATTTGTGAAATGATATGTTCCTGGGCCAACGAGGGAGGATTTAATCCTTCCAGCTCTTTTATAACGATAGAAAGCAGCGATAATGAAGCACATTTCAGGATTAGGATCGAAGAAGGCTGCAAAAACTGCGGGCTGTGCTCCACCTATTGCACCAGCAAAGCCCTGGTAAAGGAAAGGAGGCAGCCGGATGTTTAAGATTATAAAAATCGATTTGAATGACAAAAAAGTAGTCGTTGAAGACGCTGCTGACCTCCACCGGGATTTTATAGGCGGGCTGGGGGTAAACACCAAGCTGCTGTTTGATCTTACGCCGCCGGGCGTTGACCCGCTCGGGCCGGATAATAACCTGATTTTTGGCGCGGGCGCTTTTGTGGGAACTCTGCTGCCTACCGCCGCGCGAACTGAAATAACCGCCAAGTCTCCTTTGAACAACCGGTTCGGCACCAGCAACAGCGGCGGTTTCTGGGGAGCGGCTTTGAAATTTGCCGGTTACAGCCATATTGTTTTAACCGGAAAAAGCCCCAGGCCTG
>CAZPXL010000276.1:0-2924 GCA_964591005.1 uncultured Eubacteriales bacterium | reverse complement strand
TGGAAATTTTAAAGAAACTTGAATTTAAAAATCTGATTAAGTCCATATACCATAACAAGATTAAGGACGTTGAAGACAGGAGCGCCAAAGCCAGGGGCCGGGACCAGAAAAAAACTAAACACGTCCTGCAGGAACCAGACCTGGAAACATACCCTGTTACTTACACCCGGCTGGACACTCCCGCCCGGCTGAAAAGCTTTGTCAGAGCGGCCCGGAAATCAGGCCGCCTGTACCTGTCCCTGAACAGCGTCAACGGCGTTATTTCCGGGGCTGGATTTGTTGCGGGCGAAGACAGGGCGTACTATCTCGACTTTCAGCCGGGCGGAGCGGATCAACAGGACAATAACCCAGGTGGGCAGGCACATTTATTTTCAGATCTGGAGCCGGATAATGCCGCGGGCCAGCGGGAGATATATCTGAATCTGCTAAAGGCTGTCTGTGAAGACCCTACAATAAAAAAATACTGTCACAACGCGAAAGAACTGATCTGGGTCCTCTATAAAAATAAGATTAAATTAAACCACCTGGCTTTTGATACCATGATCGCTTCCTACCTGCTGAATCCCGCTTCCCCCAACCGGGACCTGGAGGATATCGCCCTGGAACATTTAAACGCCGTGCTGCCCGGCGGCGAAGAAGAGCTGCCGGCCAGAGCCCAATGTATTTTTCAGCTTGTACCTCTCCTCGATCAAAGCCTTAATCTTTACGAGCAGGACAGGCTGTTCTATGACGTGGAACTGCCCCTGGTTGAAGTCCTGGCCGCGATGGAGATCGAAGGAGTCACGGTGGATAAGGACCAGTTAAACTCCATGTCCAAAGAACTGGGACAAAACATTAAAGAGCTCGAAGAACAAATTTACCGCCTGGCCGGTGTTGTATTCAACATTAATTCCACCAAACAGCTGGGTAAAATATTATTTGAAGACTTGAAGCTGCCTGTTATAAAAAAGACGAAAACCGGGTATTCCACAGACGCGGAGGTTCTGGAAGAGCTGGCCATGTCCCACGATATCGTGGCCAAAGTGCTGGAGTACCGGCAGTTGATGAAACTGAAGTCAACCTATACGGACGGCCTGGCAGCCCTGGTCAATCCGGAAACCGGCCGCCTGCATACCACTTTTCACCAAACCGTCACCGCCACGGGCAGGCTGTCCAGCTCAGAGCCCAATTTGCAGAATATACCGATCAGGCTGGAAGCCGGTCGCTTGATTAGAAAGGTTTTTACTCCTTCCCGCGTGGGAAACCTGCTTCTGGCCGCAGACTATTCTCAAATCGAACTGCGCGTGCTTGCTCACATTAGCCAGGACCCCTCGCTAATAAACTCCTTCAGACTGGGAGAAGATATTCATACCCGGACGGCGGCCGAGGTCTTTGGAGTGAGCCCGGAGGAAGTAACCACGGAGATGCGCGGCCGGGCCAAGGCTGTTAATTTCGGCATTATATACGGTCTCAGCGATTTTGGCCTGGACAGGAATATCAAGGTCGGGCGGCAGGAGGCCAGGCGCTATATTGAAAATTACTTTGCACGGTATGCCGGGGTAAAAGCTTATATAGAAAGAGTGATCAGGGAAGCCAGGGAAAAAGGATATGTAACCACTCTTTTAAACAGGCGCCGCTATCTGCCGGACCTTTTCAGCCCGAACCGCACCCTGCGGAATTTCGGCGAGCGCACGGCCATGAACACTCCTATCCAGGGCAGCGCCGCCGATATTATCAAGCTGGCCATGGTCAATATTCACCGCGAATTGGCCGAACACGGCTTCAAGTCGAAAATGCTCCTGCAGGTCCATGACGAGCTGATATTCGAGTCTCCGCCTGACGAGATAGACCGTCTCAGGGAACTGGTCAAACACTGTATGGAAAATGCCCTGCTGCTGGATGTCCCCCTTGTAGTGGATATTAAGATCGGACAGAACTGGTACGACGTTAAAAAGGTTTAAGGGGTGAAACAATGCCGGAGCTGCCGGAGGTAGAGACCGTCAGGCGCACGCTGCAGCCCAAGCTGACCGGTTTAATGTTTACCTATGCAGAGGTGCTGCTTCCGAAAATTATACAGGCGCCTGAACCAGCGGAATTCAAAGACATATTAAGGAATAAAAAGATACTAAAGGTGAGCAGGCGGGGCAAATACTTGTTAATCAGCCTCAGCGGCGGTTATACCCTGGCGATCCACCTGCGGATGACCGGCAGGCTGGTGTACAGCCCGTACGACAGTCCGCCTGCCAAACATACCCATGTGGTTCTGCACCTGGATAACGGCCATAAACTAACTTTTGCGGATATGAGGCAGTTCGGCAGGCTGTGGCTGGTGCCCACGTCATCCCTGGAAAGCCTTTCCGGCTACAAGGACCTCGGCATCGAGCCCCTGGACGAATCCTTTACCAGGGATTTTCTTAAAAAGGAACTCCGCCGCCGCCATGCCAGGATCAAGCCGCTTCTTCTGGACCAAACATTCATAGCCGGGCTTGGAAATATATACGTGGACGAAGCACTGCACCGGGCCGGGATAAACCCGGAGCGCCTGGCCACAAGCCTGACGCCCCGTGAAATAACCAAACTTCACCATGCTGTCAAAGATGTCTTAACGGAAGGCATCGACCACAGGGGTACGACTTTCCGTGACTTCATCGACGGAGACGGCAGGGCCGGCGGTTACCAGGAACACTTGCGTGTTTATAACCGGGAGGGCAGGCCGTGCCCAAACTGCAGGCAGACCATAACAAGGAAAAAGGTGGGCGGGCGCAGCTCTTATTATTGCCCCTCCTGTCAGAAATAGTTATTACCCTTCGGTTTTCTAAACCGCGGGGTTTATTAATTTAAGGTATATTTTGTGAATGCCCTGGCAGTAACCAACTCTTCATTACCTCCATAAATTAAAATGCGGCGGGATAAATACAAACGGGAGGAATGAAATTGGAACTGCT
>CAZPXL010000275.1:0-2939 GCA_964591005.1 uncultured Eubacteriales bacterium | reverse complement strand
ATAGTATTCTATCCCCGGTTTACTTTAGTCGCCCGAAGGGCGAATTTGTTCTTTTATTTATCACATTGATAAAAAAAATGAATAGTTTATAATACATTCAAATAATCATATGATCGTTATGTTGAAATTGATTGGGCAATAATATAAAAAAATCAGGGGAGTAGTTATTATGTCGGACACCGGTGCTGCCGCGCTGAGGGTATACCGGTTGAAAGGCCTTACCTGTGCTGACTGTGCCGCCCGCTTGGAGCAGGATATCGCAAGTTTGCGGGGCGTGGAAAAAGCCGAGCTGAATTTTGGCGCCGCAAAGATGAAAGTGCATGGTGAGGTTGAACCGGAAAAGATAATAGAAGAAGCAAAAAAACACAGTGTTTACGCCGAGGTGGATGGGGAAACCGGCAAAGAAGCCGCAGCCGCTGCTGAAAAAGGATCACTAAGGCAAAAAGTTATCTTTTTGCTGAAAAATCAGCGTGTTACTATCAGCATACTTGCCGGTTTAATTCTTATACTCGGATGGGCGGCAGATATATTTTCACAACTGCCGGCTGCCGCCACAGGGCTCTATTTTTTGGCGATACTGACCGGCGGTTTTGCCACCGCGCGAAGGGCCTTTTATTCTTTGCGCCGTTTGAACTTTGATATGAACGTCCTGATGACCGTAGCAGTCGCGGGGGCCGCCCTGATCGGGGAATGGAGAGAAGGAGCGGTGGTCGCGTTTCTGTTCTCAGTCAGCGGCGCACTTGAATCTTATACTTTTGATAAAGCGAGGCAGTCCATTCGCTCCCTGATGGAAATCGCGCCGAAGGCTGCCATAGTCCGCAGGAACAGCCTGGAAATGGAACTGCCGGTTGAGGAAATCCAGCCTGGCGATATACTTCTGGTAAAGCCGGGGGAAAAAATCGCCATGGACGGTAAAGTCGTATCCGGTTATTCGGCGGTCAACCAATCCGCCATAACCGGTGAGTCTATCCCGGCGGACAAAGCGGCCGGCGACGGGGTCTACGCTGGTACGCTGAACCTGCAGGGCGCCCTGGAGGTCGAGGTCACCAGGCTGGTGAAGGATACCACCATAGCCAGGATTATTGAAATGGTTGAGGAAGCGCAGGCCCAGCGGGCTCCCTCACAGACCTTCATCGATAAGTTTGCAGGGATTTATACGCCGGTGGTGATAGCCCTGGCGGCGGGGATTGCAGTACTGCCGCCGCTTTTTTGGGGGCTGGACTGGTATGCCTGGATCTACCGGGGGCTGGCGCTGCTGGTGGTGTCCTGCCCCTGCGCCCTGGTTGTCTCCACCCCGGTGGCTATAGTTTCCGCCATCGGCAGCGCGGCAAAAAACGGGGTCCTGATCAAAGGAGGCGCCTACCTGGAGGAAACCGGCGCCCTGTCGGTAATTGCCTTTGATAAAACCGGCACGCTGACCAAAGGCGTCCCTGAAGTGACGGATATCATCACAGCCGGGGAGGGCATTAACGAACATGAACTGCTCAGGGCTGCCGCCAGTGTTGAAAAATTATCTGAGCACCCCATTGCCGGGGCCGTAGTTAAAAAAGCCCGGGAAAACGGCATAGAGCCGGAGCCGGTGGAGCAATTTGAATCTTTAACCGGAAAAGGGGCCCGGGCCAAACTGGACGGAAAAGAAATCTTCATAGGCAGCCCGAAACTCTTTTATGAAAACACGGTTAACTTTAAAGACTGGGAAAAAATTTTATACAGGCTCAGGTCTGAAGGGAAAACAGCCATACTGGTTGAAATAAACGGTAAGGTGGCCGGTATTCTGGCTGTGGCGGATGCTGTAAGAGAAGCCGGCAGGCACACTGTCGACGTCTTACGCGCTTCAGGCATCAGGACGGTCATGCTGACCGGGGATAACGCCGTCACGGCTAAGGCTATAGCCGGAAAAGTCGGCGTGGACGGCTTCATGGCCGGGCTGCTGCCCCAGGACAAAGTTACCGCCGTGAAAGGATTTATTGAAAAGTACGGGAAAGTGGCCATGGTTGGTGACGGGGTTAACGACGCTCCGGCGCTGGCCGCCGCCACGGTGGGAATTGCCATGGGAGGCGCCGGCGCCGATACCGCCCTGGAGACAGCGGATATCGCCCTGATGGCCGACGACCTCTCCAGGCTGCCTTACGCCATCCGCCTCAGCAAGGCCTCACTGGGGGTTATCAAGCAGAATATTGCTTTCTCCCTGTTGATCAAGCTTGCCGCCGTGGCGCTTGTTTTTCCAGGCTGGCTGACCCTTTGGCTGGCCATTATGGCCGATATGGGGGCGTCTGTCCTGGTTACTTTGAACGGGATCAGGCTGATGAGGGTTAACCCTTCGAAACAGGAAGGGCGGGAGGGATAATTTTGTCAACAGGCAAGCTGCAGGACTGCTGCGAAGAATTTTGCTTTGACCGGGAAAAGGTCGCCAGGCTTAAAGAAGAGGTGGAAGTGACGGGAGGGATGTCCCGCCTGTTCAAAGCCCTGGCTGACGACACCAGGTTGAAAATAGTCTGCGCACTTTCCAGGGAGGAACTTTGCGTGTGCGACGTCGCCTGTATTCTTGGCACCAATGTGGCCACCGCCTCCCATCACCTGAGGCTCCTGCGGAATATGGGCCTGGCCAGGCAGCGCAAAGAAGGCAAGTTTGTATATTATTCCCTTGGAGATAAAAACCTTGGCGAGCTTATCGACAGCGCCTTGAAATATCTTGAAGAGGGGAAAGGTTAAGGCCTTTCAAATGATATTGAGTTGCCGTCGGAAGGTTCTTATGGGCCAATTAACCAATAAGTTAATTTAAATGTTAGAGAGGGGCTAAAAAATGGACGAAGAGCTGTTCAGGATGCTGTTGTTTGCAGAGGAGGACAGAACTACCGTGGAGGAATTCATTAAACTTGGTTATTTAATAACTCAACTTTCGCACATAGAAAATGCTAGACGACACTTGAAATAACTTG
>CAZPXL010000274.1:0-2958 GCA_964591005.1 uncultured Eubacteriales bacterium | reverse complement strand
CACCCAAGTTGTGAAACTGATTGTTGCAGTTGATACAATGACAGTGGAATGGGGACACATCTCTCTCACAGGTATTTCTTTGAGGTCGGAGAAATGTCCTCGATGGGGTGGTCACACCTCTGCCGCACATCATTATCGTTTAAAACACACCCTTAGGGTTTAAAGGAGGGTAATATTTTGGAAGGGGCCTGGTTTAAGGATTTCAACGCGGTGATTACTGTTTGTGACAAAGAAGGCAAAATATTAGATATGAATAAAAAATCCTGCCTTGCCTTTGAAAAATACGGGGGAAGTAAGCTGATAGGGACCAGCGTGCTGGACTGCCATCCGGAACCGGCCAGGAAAAAGCTTGAGAAAATGTTGGAAACAGGGGCTGAAAACTGCTATACCACTGAAAAAAACGGTGTTAAAAAGCTTGTTTTCCAGTCGCCCTGGTTTATAGAGGGGGAGTATATGGGTTTTGTTGAGCTAATTATTGAACTGCCTGTTAACTTGCCAAATATTCAAAGATGAACACCATACCGGCACTAAAACCGTTAATATAGTTTCAGTGGAGGAAGATCAATGCATGAATTTAAAAACCAGTTGATTATAGCCCTGGACGTCGATACCATGGCACAGGCGGGAACCCTGGCGGATAAGCTCGGCCCCTATGCCGGCGGCTTTAAGGTGGGCATGCAGCTCTATAACAGTGTCGGGCCGGAGGCTGTGCGCGGGCTGAGAGAAAAGGGCGCACCCGTTTTTGTAGACCTCAAGCTGCACGACATACCCAATACCGTCGCGGGAGCCGCCCGGGTGCTTACCGGGCATGGAGCATCTATTTTGAACGTGCACGCGGCGGGCGGCGTTGATATGATGGCTGCCGCCGTGAACGCCTCACGTGACGAGGCGGTCAGGACAGGGATAAAACCACCGCTTGTTGTGGCGGTTACAGTCCTCACCAGCATCAGCCAGGACGTATTCAATAAAGAGATCGGCATTACGGGCGCAATTCGGGACCGGGTCGTATCATGGGCCATGCTGGCCAGAGAGGCCGGTCTGGACGGGGTGGTGGCGTCTCCCCTGGAGATCGCGCCCATCAGGAAGGCCTGCGGGAATGATTTTGTGATTATCACGCCAGGTGTGCGTCCGGCAGGTACGTCAACTGACGACCAGAAGAGGACTATGACCCCAGGGGAGGCTGTAAGGCTTGGCGCCACTTACCTGGTGGTGGGCAGGCCGGTCACCGCGGCGCCGGACCCGGTGCAGGCCGTGTGCGCAATACTTGATGAAATGTGTGCTTGAGAATGAAAAACCGGAAAGAACAGGCAGGTTCTCTCCGGTTTTTATGGTAAAAAGGTGATACACAGGTTTTTACCAGCGGTCATACCTGATTATTTCGGGCAAAGGTTTGCGTTTTTTAACGCCGGGTGTTTCCGCGGGGTAGCCCAGCGGGGTGAACGCCACAGGTTCAACGCCGTCCGGCAGGCCCAACACTTCCCGCGCGGCGGCAGGATCAAAAGCTGCTATCCAGCAGGTACCCAGTCCCAACTCTGTGGCAGCCAGGATCAGGTGGTCCATGGCGATAGTGGCGTCAACGAAACTGTAATTTAAGCCGTCCCTGCGCGACCAGGCCTTGGCCGGCAGTGAGCAGGCGCAGATAACCAGGGGCGCCTGGGTAAAGAAGCCTCTGCTGTAAATGCGCTTTAATTCCTCTTCTCTGCCCGCCGTTCTGATCACAATAAACTGAAAAGGCTGGAGATTGCATGCGGTAGGCGCGAGGCGTGCCGCGTCAAGGACCTGCGTGAGCTTATGGTCTTCCACGGCATCCGGCTTGTAAGACCTGACGCTGTACCTGTTCTTGATTAACTCAGCAAACATCATAAAATACCTCCCTGGTATTCTTAAAAATTTATAATGAGTTATTATTATGCAGTTATTACGTCTATTATATTATAGAAAAACATTTAATGCTGAATTATAATTACCATAGCAATTATTTTAACTTTTGTTGAGGGAATAATGAATGAATATACAGCACCTGGTCTTTTTTGGTGTGTTTTTTACCATCTACGGCTCAATTAATTTTTATATAGGAATTCGCGGCTGGCAGGCATTCGGCAGGTTTTTACCCCATGGGTGGGGGATAATCTACTGGACTGTTTTTATCGTGCTGGCCGTATCATTTTTTGCCGGCAGGTTTGCTGAGAACTATCTGCCGTACACTCTGGGCGGTTTATTAACCGTCGCCGGTTCATACTGGCTGGGTATTATGAACTTTTTGTTCTTGATATTAGTCCTTGTTGACTCAGCCAGGTTTTTTGACCGGTGGTTTGGCTTTATCCCGCCTCCGTTTAAACAACGACCGGAACTGGCCGGCCTGGCCGTTATTTTGCTTGTAACGGGCATTGTCGCCTACGGCGCCTGGAATTCAAGGCACCCCAGGCTTGTCCACTATGACATAACCATTCCAAAATCCGCGGGAAACTTAAATGAACTGCATGTGGTGGTTGTTTCTGACATCCACCTTGGAAAAATCATACACAACGGCAGGCTGCTGTCTTTAGTGCGACAGGTTAATAAACTTGAACCCGACCTGGTCCTCCTCCCCGGCGATACTATTGAGGAGAGCATTAACACGTTTGTGGATCAGAACATGTCGGACAGCTTGTGCATGCTGGAGTCGAAATACGGATCCTTCTCCGTGTTTGGCAACCATGACCCGGAAGAAGCTTACCGCATTTTACAGGAAGCGGGCATTATAGTTTTGCGCGACGAGCACAGGCTCATTGACGGCAGTTTCTATATTGTAGGCCGTGACTACGGGGAAAGTTTTTGGGGGATTGGCCGCAAGGAGCTGTCGGCTGTCATGGAAGGGGTGGAACATTCACTGCCGGTGATCCTGATCGACCACCAGCCTGCTAACCTTAAGGAAGGGCAGGAGCAGGGGGTTGATCTGCAGGTCTCGGGGCATACCCA
>CAZPXL010000273.1:0-2964 GCA_964591005.1 uncultured Eubacteriales bacterium | reverse complement strand
GGTGCAGGTATTGCTAAATTAATCGGGGGCGCCGTGTTCCCGGTAGGCTTAATTTTGACCGTGCTGACCGGTATGGAACTGTTCACCGGTGACGCGATGTTAGGGCCCCTGGCAGCGATGATGGGCAAGACCGGCTGGGGCAGCGTATTAAGGAACTGGACTTTTGTATACATCGGCAACCTTATAGGCTCAGTGGCATGGGCATACCTGATGCTGATCGGGCCCTTTTCACAGGGCAACTTTTTGGGTCCGGATCCGAACGCCTTTGCCATGAACGCTGTTGGGATCGCAGTAGCCAAGACACTGCCGTACAAGGCAGCGGGAGGCATCGGCTGGTGGGCGGCGCTGTGCAACGGCATCGGTTGTAACTTCCTGGTCAACGCGGCCATTCTGCTGGCCATCACAGCCAAGGACTTCATCGGCAAGTTCTTCGGCATCTGGTTCCCGATCATGGCTTTCGTATCCATCGGGTTTGAGCACTGCGTGGCGAACATGTACTTCCTGCCCGCGGGCTTGTTTGTAGTGCAGAGCTTCCCCAACCTGGTAACCAAGGTAGTTGACGGCAAGCCCTGGAACGCGGCGCTGGCCAAGAACGCCGGTCTTACCTGGGGTGACCTTTGGATGTACAACCTGATTCCGGTGACGATCGGCAACATCATCGGCGGCATGATCTTTATCGGCGTGGTATATTATTTCTGCTACAAGAACGAGTTTCCCGAAGAGCACAGAAAATAAATATTAAACTGCAAAACTCTAAGGAGGTATCCTCGCGGTGCGGATGTCCATACTTGCATACGTCAGTTTAGGGATCTGCGTAGTTTTCGTAGCATTCACATACGCGCTGGGGCGGGACTCGAAATTTTTACTCACAGCCCTTCCGATGCTGCTGGTACTGCTGGCGGTGCCGCTGGGTTTAAACCTGATGAACAGGCGGCACACGGACCAAGTTGACTTCGGAGACTACAAGTACTTTAAGATCAAGGACCTGGCCTCAATAAGGGCGGGGGAGCCCGTACGCATACGCGGCACCATCAAGACCGCGTCTATGAAATGGCTGAACCGGCCCAATTTCCGGATCAGCGACGGCACCGGTGAGATAGGCGTATTCATGTTTTGGGCGCCCCGCGAGGATATCAACCCTGGAGACAAGGTAGAAGCCGCTGGATCCCTGCGGGTGGGACCTACGAAGAAGCAGAACATCTGGGGGGTCAAGATGGCGAAAATGCCCTGATAGCGCAAAAATCAAGTAGAGGAAGAAAGAGAGGGGGAATAGCAATTGGCATCCTGTACATGCGGAGAAGCTGACCTGAGCAAGGAAGCGCTGGCAATGCAGAAAGTATTTGACCAGTACCGTGATTACAAAGGAGGGTTAATTCCGGTTCTTCAGGAAGCCCAGAACATTTACGGTTACCTGCCCAAGGAAGTGCTTCAGCAGATCGCCAAAGAACTGCGCATGCCGTTCAGCAAAGTATACGGGGTATGTACCTTTTATGCCCAGTTTCACTTGAAGCCACGCGGCCGCAACATCATCCGCGTATGCCTGGGCACAGCGTGCCACGTACGCGGCGGCGCCAAGATATTCGAAGCCGCCAAAGATCACCTGGGAGTAGGGCAAGGCGGGACTACAGGGGACCTGAAGTTCACACTGGAGACCGTGGCCTGTATCGGCGCCTGCGGCCTGTCGCCCTGCATGATGATCAACGACAACACTTACGGCCGTCTGGTACCCAAGCGAGTAGGCGAGATATTTGACTCTTATGAGTAGAGGGGGTGGACAAACATGAAAAATCTTGATCAAATACGCGCGAAATACGTAGAGCAGTACAAGCAGAAGCTCAGCAAGACCCGCATCGTCGTCGGGCTCGGCACTTGCGGCATCGCCGCCGGCGGTGACAAAGTCATGGCTGCCATAAAAGAAGAGGTAGCGGCACGCGGTCTGGATGTTGACATCGACTTCACCAGCTGCATCGGCATGTGCTACCGCGAGCCGATGGTGGAGATAGCCCTGGCCGGCATGCCCAGCGTCATATACGGCGACATCTTCGCCGACAAAGTAGAGAAACTGCTGGAAAGCCACATAGTAAACAGGACCCCGGTATACGAGTGGGCGGTTATGCAGGTACCGGGCGACGCCACTCCTTACGAGGGGATCGATATAATGGACAAGGCGCCGTACTACGTAAAGCAGGTACGCTCAGTGACCGCACGCCTTGGCCGGACCAACCCCGAGAGCATAGTGGACTACATTGCCACCGGCGGGTACGAGGGCATTGAAAAGGCCCTGAGGACCGACCGCATGGCTGTTATAGAAGAAGTCAAAAAGTCAGGCCTGAGAGGTCGTGGCGGCGGCGGGTTCCCCACCGGCGTCAAGTGGTCGTTTGTATACGGCGCCCAGGGTGATAAAAAATACGCCGTCTGCAACGCTGACGAAGGCGACCCGGGCGCGTTCATGGACAGGTCAGTACTTGAAGGCGACCCGCACGGGGTAATTGAAGGCATGATGATCGGCGGCTACGCCATTGGCGCCGACGAAGGCTATATATACTGCCGGGCTGAATATCCGCTGGCGATCCGGCGTTTAAACCTGGCTATTGCCGAGGCCGAAGCGCACGGTGTACTGGGGGACAACATCCTTGACTCCGGCTTCAGCTTCCGGGTCAAGATTAAAGCCGGCGCGGGCGCTTTTGTCTGCGGCGAAGAGACAGCGCTGTTAAACTCCATCGAAGGTAAGAGAGGCATGCCCCGCGTGCGGCCGCCCTTCCCGGCTCACAAAGGGTTGTGGCAGAAGCCGACAGTTTTAAACAACGTTGAGACATACGCCAACGTGCCCTTTATCATCCGCAAGGGCGCCGACTGGTACGCTGCCATGGGCACCGAGAAGAGCAAAGGCAGCAAAGTGTTCTGTCTGACCGGCAAAGTCAACAACACCGGCCTGATGGAAGTGCCGATGGGCATCACCCTGCG
>CAZPXL010000272.1:0-2973 GCA_964591005.1 uncultured Eubacteriales bacterium | reverse complement strand
TAAAATAGTTTTATAATTTGTTAATAAATAAGAAACATTTAGTTAATGTTCCCCCTGTATAATGACAAAAAAACCAGGGAAATGAATATACATTAATGGGGGGATAAACATGGTTATAGTGGCAGCCGTTTTCATTACATTATTTTTCGTGCGGGGGATTCCCTGGCTCGAAGACTATATAATCGCGGAAAGATGTCCGGCCTGATGGGTGATGAAGAAAAAATATGAACCGGTTTCACGTCGTAATGGGGCCGGTTTTATTATTACATAAAAATCTTGCCGCTGGTTAAGCACAACGCCATTGTTGTCACCGACAAAAGTCGATAAAATTTAGAAATTATTAATAATTCTGAAAGATAATATTAATTTTACTCCCTTATAATAGCAACAACACTAAACTTACTACCCCGGTACGATTTTTAAGAACCGTTTTAAGTTTAGTAAATTTATTTTCAGAGGGGGGAATTTAAGTGGATTTGTTGATTGCTGTTATCGTTGTCATATTTTCGGTCTGCGGGATTCCTATGGTCATGAACATTATTGATGGAAGAAAGGGTACCGCATGATGAAAAAAGAGAGCCAATGGTGAACCGCTTCCTGTGACGTACGGGGAGCGGTTTATTTTTTATGTGACAAAAATAAGATCGTTGGCGCCGGGAGGGGAAATAATAACAATTGAAGAATTTATTTATAACATTTGTTAAGATATCTCTCCGCGGAGAACATACAGGAGGATTTATTTATTGTCTGACACGCCTTTGGCTAAAGAAATAAATTGCAAAAGCGCCCTTACCAAAACCGGCATCCCCGGTTTTCAATACTGCCTGAACCCGTATGTGGGGTGCGCTCACAATTGTGTGTACTGCTATGCTTCCTTCATGTGCCGTTTTTCCGGACACAAGGAGCCCTGGGGGACGTTTGTCGACGCCAAGGTAAACATTCCACAGGTTGTGGAGAAGCAGTTAAACGCCAGGCGCGCGCCGGAGGGCAGGGTTATTATCGGCAGCGTCACCGACGCCTACCAGCAGGCTGAAGCCTATTACGGGCTTACCCGGTCCTGCCTGGAAGCCCTGGTCCGGCGTCCGTCGCTGGAGGTGGAGATCCTGACCAAGTCAGCGCTGGTGGTCAGGGATTTATCTCTTCTTACCAAGCTTCCGGGAAGTTCGGTGGGCTTCAGCATTGCCACCGTGGATGAAAAAGCGGCGCGTGTACTAGAACCGGGCGCCCCGCCGCCAGGCCTGCGGCTTGCAGCCGCGAGGCAGCTGGTTGAAGCGGGGATAGCGGTATGGGTCTTTATCGCGCCGTTGCTGCCGGGGGTGGGGGACAGCGCGGAATCCCTGTCCGCTCTTTTTAAAGAATTGAAGCGGGCCGGGGTGAAAGAGGTCATGGCAGATATCTTGAACCCCTATCCCGCTGTGATCCAGCGGCTCAATAAGGTTTACCGGGAACATTTTCCGGCGGCGCTGATGGACCTGGAACTGTGTACCAGCGACAGGGAGCTATACCGGGAAAGTGTAAGGGTGAAGCTGAACACGATTTCAGGGCAGTATGGCTGCGGCGTGTCACTGATCTGACCGTCAGGCTCAGCACACATGGGAGCCGGACTTGCGGCCAGGCGGGCCGCCGCCAAAATACTACTGGCAGTTTTGTAGATAGCGCCCATTTAATATGGGGCGTTTTCTATTTTGCAGGTATCGCAGGTCACTAATTTTTTCACGAAATATTTTTGCAACTAAACTGCCCGTTAAAGCGTCTAACTATTAAGGACAAATATGACGGACGAGGTGAAGAAATGAAAAAAGTAATGCCTTTCTTACTGGTCATATGTTTGGTGCTGTTTTTATCAGGCTGCAGTGAAAATAACGGGATAAATCTTACGGGAGGTCCGCAGGACGTTGTTCAACAGCCGGCGGAGTCCGGAAGCGCTGCTGAACCAGACAAGGACAGTGTGGATAAAACACCGGCGGCGGAACCCGGCGGCGAAAAAGGCGTTGAGACCGCGGGGCTGAAGCTGGGCAATGAATTGTTGATGAGCAAATACCATCACCTGGTGGAAGGGAAGAGAGTGGGCCTCGTCACCAACCAGAGCGGCGTGAACAGCCGGGGCGTAAGCACCATCGACGTGCTTGCGGGAGATAAATCGGTCCGTCTGACCGCCCTTTACGGTCCCGAGCACGGAATTGACGGCGCCGCCAGCGCCGGGGAGTACGTGGAGTCTTACACTCATCCTGAACTGGGCATACCTGTATACAGCCTTTACGGGAGCACCAGGATGCCTACAGCGGCGATGCTGGAAAATATCGACGTCCTGGTTTTTGACATACAGGACATTGGGGCCAGGTCTTATACTTACATGTCCACCCTGAATTACTGCATGGTGGCGGCCCAAAAATACAACAAGCCGGTGCTGGTGCTTGACCGCCCCAACCCGGTCGGGGGCCTTATTGTGGAGGGACCGGTCATGGAAGACCCTTATATAACCTTCGTGGGCGTGGACAACTTGCCGATGGCTCACGGCATGACGGCTGGTGAGCTGGCGCAGTTCTTTAACCGCAAAATCGGCGCGGACCTCAAAGTGATTGCCATGGAAGGCTATTCCAGGGAGATGGTCTACCAGGATACCGGGCTGTCGTGGGTGCAGACGTCGCCTAACATCCCCGACCTTGATTCTGTTTTCGGGTACATGGCCACCGGCCTGGGTGAAGGGACAGGTATTGCGCAGGCTGACAAGTTTAAGTGGATCGGCGGCAAAGGTATTGACGCGCAGAAGTTCGCCGCTCTCCTTAATAACGCGGGGCTTCCGGGAGTGACCTTTATTCCGGAGGTCAGGGGGGAAGCAGGCGGCGTGCGCTTGAAGATCCAGGATTATCATACCTTCAACCCGGCCAGGACAGGTATCTATGCCCTGACATACGCCCACTCACTGAATAATTTCACCGTTCCGAAAAGCGGCGATACCGTTGTGATGTTTGA
>CAZPXL010000271.1:0-2993 GCA_964591005.1 uncultured Eubacteriales bacterium | reverse complement strand
AAAACGGTAAGAAACCAATTAAAATAATTGCTACGGATAAAATCTTAAACGGTTTCGACAATGGCATTTGGGACCAAATCGAGAATGTAAGTAACATGCCCGGCGTAGAAGAAGTGATTATCTCGCCGGACGCTCATGTTGGTTTTGGATTTCCAGTCGGGTGTTCTGTGGTTTCAAAAACTCACGTAAATCCTCCGGCGGTTGGCGTTGATGCTTGTTGTTCAATGTCCTTTTTACAAACAAATTTGCCGGAAGATGTTGTGCGTGACAAATCTACACGTCGCTATCTTATTAACGCGGTAACAGAAAGGATTCCCACCGGGGCCGGAAACCGCCAAGTTAAGAAAAGTCGCAAGATTAATCCAGACTTGTTTTATTATATTGCGCGGTATGGGGCTACACCGATAGTTCTTTCTCAATTGGGTATCCCCGTTACTTGGGCGAGTAAATGTGAGCGGAATAGTTTTGAGATTGATGGAATAGCTAGGGCGGCGCAAGAGCGGGTTGTAGAATTGAAATCTAAAATGGAAGCTATTGGGTCTGTCGGTGGATGCAACCATTTTGTATCTTTCGACACCGTGAAAACTTACGAAAACGAAATTGGCGCAAAATTTGGTCTAAAAAATGACCGTATTGGCTTTCTTACCCACTGCGGTTCTCGCGGCTTTGGTTATCGTCTGATGGATTTTCACGCAAAGAAACTAAAGAAATTTTATGAGACTTGGGGAATTGGATTCCCCGGCAACGATTCGCATTTAGTTGCCGCTCCCCTCAATACTCAAGAAGCTCAAGATTACCTTGCTGATCTTTATATTGCATGTAACTTCGCTATCGTTAATCATTTGTTAATCAATTCCCTGCTTTTGGAAGCAACACAAGAAATCTTTCCGGGTACGGAGGGGGATTTAGTCTATCATATCTCCCATAACGTAGGTCAGGAAGAATTAATTGACGGAACTAAAAAGTGGATTTGGCGCAAAGGGGCTACTCGCGCTTTTTACGCCCGGCATCCCCAACTTAAAGGAACGGGGTTTGAAACGACGGGGCATCCAATTTTACTTCCCGGCAACGCCAGAGACGGTAGCGTCATTATGGCGGCAAGGGAAGGGGCGAGCTGGTCAAATTGCACCGTTAATCACGGCGCAGGAAGGCGTATGGGGCGCAAGCAGGCAAAACGAGAACTTGTGCAATCAAACGTTGATTCCAACATGCTTGAATCGGACGTACTTCATAATGGAAGATTATATCCCATTGACGAAGCGCCGGATGCTTATAAAAATTTTGATGAAATTACGGAGTGTGTCGAAAAAGCAGATTTGGCGTTGACAGTTGCCCGTTTGCGCCCCATGTTCGTGATCAAAGACAACGATTCAGACCCCGAAGGCGCGGCATAACTAAAATTAAAAAATCATCCATGAACATTTTCTGGCTCGATAACGACCCTGTTAAATCCGCTCAATACAATGTGGACCGCCATGTTGTAAAAATCTGCACGGAAATCGCGCAGGTTCTCAGTAATGTTCATTCTCCCGAAATCGCGCCGTATCGTCCCACCCACACTCATCATCCACTCACTTTTTGGGCTAAAGAATCCGCGCAAAACTATATGAAGGCGGCGATTTACGGCAAGGAGCTTTGCCGGGAATACACCTTTCGATATGACGGTAAGCGGATTAAAACTGAGGATGTCATTGATTGGTTAATTGATAACGCGCCGCGACTCCCCGATGTCGGCGAGACGATAGCGCCGCGATGCTTTGGGCCTTACAAAGGCGTATTGCCAGAAACAGACGATTTAGTAGCAGATTACCGGCGCTTTTATGTGGCGGCTAAATCGCACCTGTTTTCTTGGCGCGGGCGAGCTATACCAGAATGGGTATTTTCAACTAGTCAAGATATGCCCCGCTATTAACGCTAAATAGTTAACTGTTAAGATTTTTCTTGGAGTTTGAAAATGGATAAACAAATTGAAAAAACACTGAATCTGGCGGGCGGGAAAATTCTAAAAAATAACAACAAAATTCAAAATGCCGCAAGAAAATCAACCTAGTAAATCCGCATATTCCCGCGAAGATTTCCGTATTACAAAAAGTGCGGGACCAATCACTCCAGTTTGCGCGAGCGAGCTTAACGATACCTGCATGTTTCCAAACCGCTTGCTCGACACAAATTGCGAGACATGCACGGTTTACAATAAGTGCGTTTGCACTTTGAAATATCCAAAAGAAGCGTGGGGAAAGCCCCGCGAGGCTGTAAAAATTCGTCGTATGGCATGGGCGGAAAAAGAAGATTCACAAAAAAGCAGTTGACATTTAACCTGAAACAAGCATTATTCATCGTAGTTTTTCGAAAATGAACGACAATCTAGTCATTGGTATCACCGGGAACAACCGCGTAGGCAAAGACACCCTTTGCGCGAATTTCCGACAAATTCACAAGCGCGTTCAACGCTACGCTTTCGCCGACGCACTTAAAAATGATTTAGCCGGATTCATCCGGGCTAATTTCAAATTTGACATTTTTAATTGTACGCCGGAGCAAAAGGAGTTGGTCCGCCCGATTATGATCGCTTATGGCTGCGCGAAACGCGCCGTTGACATTAATTATTGGGTAAAACAGGTTGTTTCTCAAATTGAAAGCGACCAAAGTTACGACCCATATTCCATTATTCCTGTAATCACAGACGTTCGATTTGAATCTGAGGCGATTTTCCTCAAGAAAAGCTTTGGTAAGAATTTTAAATTGATTGCGGTTAATCGCAGCGATGCACCGGAACCCACAAACGAGGAAAAGAATAATTATCCCGCCGTGGCCGCTTTGGCCGACTTCACGGTGAATTGGGGCGGGAATAATGCGGCGGAACAGTTGAAGGTTGCGCGGGAAGTTTGGATTAAAATAACGGAGTGAAAAATGAAAAATCAAAAACCCAGATTTAACCGCGAGGTAATCCGCGAAATGCGTAGGTTGGCGAATGAGGAGTTTGACAATGTTAC
>CAZPXL010000270.1:0-2996 GCA_964591005.1 uncultured Eubacteriales bacterium | reverse complement strand
ATCCCATTGTCCTGAAACTGGATAAAGGGGGCGGCGGGAAAGGAATCGAGCTGGTCAAAGAGGAAAGCCAGGTAAAAGACGCCTTCGAAAGGCTTTCCAGGATCGGCAAGCTGGCTTTTGGCCACCCCGAGTGCTATATCGAAAAAGAAATAATAAATCCGAGGCATATTGAAATCCAGTTCCTGACAGACGGTTTCGGTAACTGCGTCTGCCTGGGCGAAAGAGAATGCTCCATCCAGCGGCGTTATCAAAAAATAATTGAAGAGTCTCCTTCCCCGGTGGTTACGGATGCTGAAAGGGAAGCACTCTTCGATTACACCCGCAAACTGGCCCTGGCCATGGGCTACCAGGGAGCAGGCACGATGGAGTTCCTCAGGTCGGAAAACGGGGACTTCTACTTCATGGAAGTAAACGCCAGGCTCCAGGTCGAGCACCCGGTAACAGAATTTTTGACCGGGATCGACATAGTCGAGAACCAGATTAAAATCGCTTCCGGGGCTGAACTGGGACTCGGGCAGGAAGACGTGGTGTTGAACGGGCATTCCATCGAAGCCAGGGTCTACGCCGAGGACCCCGCTACATTCTGCCCGTCGCCGGGAACCATCAATAAGCTTGTCTTCCCCAAAACGGACGGAAAAACACTCCGGATAGACCACACCATTGAGGAGGGCGGCGCCGTTCCCCCTTACTATGACCCGCTGCTGGCCAAGGTGATATCCTGGGGGCCCACGCGCCTTGAGGCCATCGCCAACCTGAGCAAAGCCTTAAATGATTTTAAAATCGAAGGCATCAAGACAACCATATCGGTAAACTACCTTATCCTCAACAGCGAGAGGTTTGCCACCGGAGACCTGAATACAGGCTTTATCGAGGCCCTTTTTGCCAGTGGCAGGAAAGATGTCAAGCCTTTATGGCCAAACATGTAATTAATGTAAATTAGTTTACTATTTAGATTAACGATGGAGGTTGGCATATGTCTGATAATATTAAAATAGCGGATGCCGGGGCTGCCGGCTGGATAGCTTATTCCATAGCCACCTGGATGGCATGGGCCCTGCTGTGCGGGTTTGTGGACAGCAGTGCTCTGATCTATATGGCCGCCATTTCGCTGGCCTGCACCATACCTTACCTGGGAGCCGCCATCACCCAGCTCAAGCTCGGCAACCTGGCCGGCGGTGTTACCTGGCTGTACTTTGGCTCGTTCTTTGCTTTTGCCTCCGCCCTGAATTACGGCATCGGGTACTTCGCCGCGATGTACAATTGGGCGCTGGACCCCCGTATTCTCGGATACGAGTGGGGTATTCTCGGTATCGTTTTAATTCTGACAACACCTATTTTTTACAAGTACTCTCCGGCGGCGGCAACGATTTCAGTAGTCGGCGCCGACGTGGGGATCGCCTGCCTGGCCCTGGTCTACTTCGGGGTGAACGTGGCGGCCCTTAGCGGCTGGGGTTTCTTTGTGGCCGGCCTGTTCGGCATTGTCATGACCGCGGGCGGGATTCTCGAGGGAGCAGGGATGAAGTTCCCCATGGGCAAACCCCTTGGGAAATAATATACTAAAAGCAAAAGGGACCTCACAAAAGAGGAGTGGGGTCCCTTTTGTCTAATTATAAGACTTTATATGTTATTTATTGTTTTGTGTGGGGTGGGAGGCATTATGTGGCAAATACTAGATACGCTGCCAGTTGGTATAATCGTATACGATAAAAATAATGAAGTAATGCATGTTAACAATTTGGCCAGGGAGATCATGGATTACGACAAGTCCTTGTTGAGCGTGATCGAAAATACGATTAAAGCAGCTAAAATTACGGTGAAAGATAAAATATACGTTATGAGGCGGATTGTTTTTGAGGGTGAGAAAGCAAAATCAGCCGTCCTTTTAACAGATATCACCGACTGGGATTTTTACTGGGACGAGTTAAAAGAGCAGAGAGAGCATATCAAGGAACTGGAAGACACATTTAATTCGTCATTCGATGAGATTTATGTCATTGACGGCAGCGGGGTAACCAGGCGCATCAACCAGGCCGGGGTAACCAACTACGGCGTGCCGGTGGAACATCTCCTGGGCAAAAACATTGCCGACCTGGAGCGGGAAGGCTATTATAACCCTTCTGTCAGCAGGCTGGTCTTTCAGGAAAAGAAGAGGCTTACGATCACCCAAAAGACGATCAAGGGAAAGCACCTGATCGCCACGGGCAACCCGATATTCAACGAAAAGGGCGAAATCACCCGGATTGTCGTTAACTCAAGAGACATCTCGGAACTTTTGAATTTAAAAAAACAGCTGGAAGACACGGAACAGCTGGCAGAAAGCTACCGGCGCCAGCTCCTGAAATTGAGCGAGGAGAAGATATACAGCAACGAACTGATTGCCCAGAGCCAGCAGATGAAACGTGTGCTGGAAATGGTGGATAACGTGGCCCAGGTGGACTCGACAGTCCTGATCATGGGCGAGTCGGGCGTGGGCAAAGGCGTAATGGCCTCGCGCCTGCACAAGTTAAGCAAACGCGCCGACGGGCCCTATATAACCATCAGCTGCGGGGCCATCCCGGAGCAGCTCCTGGAGTCCGAACTGTTCGGCTACGAGGGCGGAGCTTTCACCGGGGCCCGCCGCGAAGGGAAAAAAGGCCTCCTTGAGCTGGCCTGCGGCGGCACCGTATTCCTTGACGAAATAACGGAACTTTCATTAAGCCTGCAGGTGAAATTGCTGCAGGCGATCCAGGAGAAAAAGCTGATCCGGGTGGGCGGCAGTAAATACATAGACGTGGACATCCGTTTCGTTGCCGCCACAAACCGGGATATACAGAGGATGGTGGAGGAAGGGCAGTTCAGGGAAGACCTGTACTACCGGCTGAATGTAATTCCGATTATCATCCCGCCCCTGCGCTACCGGCAGGAGGACATACCCGTGCTGATCAACTATTTCCTGGAGAGGCTGAACTGCAAGTACGAGAAAGACCAAAAAATATCCAGTGAAGCCATAGAAGTGC
>CAZPXL010000269.1:0-3003 GCA_964591005.1 uncultured Eubacteriales bacterium | reverse complement strand
GCTGGTGAAAGGGTATGGTGGTCGGGATGCCTTTAATCACAAACTCCTGCAGCGATCGCTGCATCCGGGCTATGGCTTCCTCCCTGTCCTTGCCCCAGACAAGCAGCTTGCCGATCAGGGAATCATAGTAAGGAGGGATTGTATAACCGGCGTAAACAACGCTGTCAACCCTAACTCCGGGCCCGCCGGGCGTGATATACGTGTCGATTTTGCCGGCGCACGGCCTGAAGTTGTGCTCAGGGTCCTCGGCATTGATCCTGCACTCTATGGCATGGCCTTTTATTTCCACATCGTCCTGTGTAAATCCTAGTTTTTCGCCGGCGGCCACACGTATCTGCTCTTTAATCAAATCAATGCCGGTTACCAGTTCTGTGACCGGGTGCTCGACCTGGATCCTGGTATTCATCTCCATAAAGTAAAAGTTATGGTTTTTATCAAATAAAAACTCCACGGTCCCGGTGCTGTAATAACCAACCGCCCTGGCCGCCCGCAGGGCCATTTCGCCCATTTCGGCCCTCAGTTCCGGCGTCAGGGCGATAGACGGCGCTTCCTCGATCACCTTCTGGTTGCGCCTCTGGATCGAGCAGTCCCTTTCGCCCAGGTGGACAATGCCGCCGTGCATGTCCCCCAGAATTTGAAATTCTATATGCCGGGGCTCTTCCAGATATTTTTCCATGTACATTTCATCGTTGCCAAAGGCGGCCTTCGCTTCTGATTTCGCCGTGACCACGGCATTTTTCAAATCGCCGGGGTTCTGGACCACTCTCATTCCCCGGCCCCCTCCCCCGGCGCTGGCCTTAACTATGACCGGGTACCCGATCCTTTCGGCTGTCTCAAGAGCCGTGTCAAGATCACTGATTATCCCTTCCGAACCCGGGACCACCGGAACACCGGCGCGGATCATTGTTTCCCTGGCCAAAGCCTTATCTCCCATCTGCTGGACAGCCTTCGCGGGGGGGCCGATAAAAGTAATGCCGCATTTCGCGCACACCTCGGAAAAATCAGCGTTCTCCGCCAAAAAGCCGTAACCGGGGTGAATGGCGTTCGCCCCGGAGACAACAGCGGCACTGATAATGTTGGTAAAGTTCAGGTAACTTTTGGCGGAAGGCGCCGGGCCGATACAGTAAGCCTCATCGGCCCACCACACGTGAAGGCTTTCACGGTCCGCTTCGGAATACACGGCGACCGTGGAGATGCCCATTTCCCGGCAGGCCCTGATAATCCGGACAGCAATTTCACCCCGGTTGGCAATCAGGATTTTTTTAAACATCTTTGTCCTCCATGAAGTTGATTAAACCCGGCCGCGCAGGGCCGGCTTATTCCTTGATCAGGAAAATAACCTGGCCGTATTCCACCGGCTGCCCTTTTTCAATTTTTATTTCAACAATCTCGCCGTCAAATTCAGATTTAATCTCGTTCATCAATTTCATTGCCTCAATAATACACAGGGTCTGCCCTTTCTTTACCCTGTCCCCCACTTTGACGTACGGCTCTGATTCAGGTGAGGGGGCGTCATAAAATGTCCCGACCATGGGCGCCGTGACAGGCGTCAGACCCGGCCCGGGCGCATCTTTGGCCGGGGCCGGCACAGCGGCGGGTTCAGGTTTTCCCTGCTGAGGCGCACTTGCCGTCTGGCCATTTCCCCAGGACGGCGCCTCGGCAGCGTGAAAACCGCCTTTTCTGATCGCCAGCTTGACACCGGCGCTTTCCAGGGAAACTTCAGTGATATCCGTATCATCTATAAACTTAATTAGTTCTTTAACATCGGACAGGTTCAATTCATCTACCTCCTTAACGGCGGCCGGGGCCCCGTCTGCGGCCTGTTTTGCCGGAACCGGAACCTTTACGGCGCCGCCGGCTTTTTCCTGCGCCGCGGCTTTCTCTTGTACCGCGGCCTTCTCCTGCACTGACGGTAAAACTTTTTCCGGCTTGGCCTGGTTCTCTTTCCTGCTGTCGGGCTGCTCTTCCTGGTACCTCCCGCTTCGCCTGAATTCGAAGAACCGCCTCGCTACCTGGGGAAATAAAGCGTATGAAATGATGTCCTCCTCGCTGGCGACCTGGTCGATCATTTCATTTCTCAACCTCTCCATTCTCGGCTCGAGCAGGTCAGCCGGCCTGCAGTTAATGGGCGCGCGGTCACCCAGGACCTTGCGGGCGATTTCCTGGTTGATGGGGGCCGGAGGCCGGCCGTAATAGCCCTGGATATAATCGCGGACTTCACCTGGAACAAGCTTATAGCGTTCCCCGGTTAAAACGTTCAGCACAGCCTGTGTCCCTACAATCTGGCTGGTCGGCGTAACCAGGGGCGGATAACCCAGTTCTTCTCTTACCCTGGGGATTTCCTCCAGCACCTCGCCCAGGCGGTAAAGGGCTTTCTGCTCTTCCAGCTGGGTCACCAGGTTGGATATGGTGCCGCCCGGCACCTGGTGGTCAAAAACGCGCATGTCGTTTATTCTTGTTACACCACGCTTAAAACCGTTGGCCTTCCTGATTTTTTCAAAATACTCGGCTATCTCAAACAGCTTGTGGATATCAATACCCGTATCCCGGGGCGAGCCATGCAGGGCGCGCACCACGGTTTCAACCGGCGGCTGGGAGGCGCCGAAAGCAAGAGGCACTGTGGCGGTGTCAATTACATCCACGCCCGCTTCAGCCGCTTTCAGGTAGGTGCCGACCGCCAACCCGCCAATATAGTGACAGTGCAGCTGGACAGGAAGGCCGTGGTTTTCTTTGAGCGATTTAACAAGCTCATAAGCCCGGTACGGGGCTAAAAGGCCCGCCGTGTCTTTTATGCAAATTGAATCCGCGCCCATTTCAGCCAGTTCCCTGGCCAGGTCCGTATAGTGCTCGTTGGTATGGATCGGGCTTACCGTGTAGACCATCGCGGCCTGGACGTGGGCGCCGGCTTTTTTCGCCGCTTGTATGGCCGTCTCCAGGTTACGTGTATCATTCAGCGCGTCGTAAATCCTGATAATACTAATACCGTTCTCCACCGATTTCGAG
>CAZPXL010000268.1:0-3038 GCA_964591005.1 uncultured Eubacteriales bacterium | reverse complement strand
ATATTATCTTGTTTTTAAAAATTCTACAAATTTTTAAGTATATCCTTTTTGAAATTAATAAATTAATTAATGAAGATAAACGGAGCTTGAGTAAGCTGGGTAACAGGTATCGGTTGATAATGAATGAATAAGAAGATAGACTCTACTAAATCCTGCCCGACATTTCCTATATATTTAATATAATTATTGCGGACCTTTTGAAAAGAAACAAACTACTAATTATCCATGTCTGATTAAAGAAAATCATCTTAGTATTTTACTGTTAATGCTGCAATTCATTTACCAGCTTCCGCTTGTCGACAGTTCGCGGAGGTTCTTCAAGCCAGCCGTTTTCAATTAAAATATTTACTCCGTCCTCGGCAAAATCGCTCGATGCCGGCATTAAACGCAGCAGGTTAGCCTTAATGTCATGCCTGTAACTATTAATCATTATATTTATTAAATCCATAACCCCGCAGGTGCTCAGCCTCGTTATTTGAGACATTATCAGCCTGTCCGAAAAAGGCGGAACCGTAGACCCGGTAACCATAGTATCCCAGAAAGCAGGTGCCGGTATATCTTCCTTTTGTAATATTGCACTGAAGATATCGCTTGCTTTTGAAGCCAGTTTTATTCCTCTGTCTATATAATCACGCAGTTTTTCAGACCTTACTACCTGTCTGAACCCGGTTAAAAGGGTTTCCCCAACGTTATTATGCATTATAACATGGAAAATAGAAGAAACTTCCTGGGCTAAGAGAGGCCTCTTATCACCCAAAAAGCCCGTTAAAAATGTCTGTTTTTTTACAAAATTAACATCAGGAGATATAGTGACAAAAGGAGGAATTATTAATCCTTTTGATAAAAAAGTGCTGCATATTCTCTCAAATAGCTTATGTGAAGACTTGCTGCGGCATGAGTAAAAGTCTAAAACGTCGGGCCGGGTCGAAGTTGTAAAGTATATACTTTTTAAAGGGATATAGAATTTATTATAGCATTTTAGATAATACATGTAAAAATTATCCATAAAAAGTCGTGGTGCTTCCGGATTTACATCTTCTTTGTCTGAAAAACCCACGGGAATGGGCAGGTTCTCCTTATGAAATATATCTGTTATCTTTCTAATACTCTGAGTTTCTATATCAAGAGCTTCCTCCAGCAGTGACTTGGTGTCTACATCGTCAACATTTGCTAAAAAGCTTTTTCCCATACAAGTAACAAGGCTGTTTAAAATATAGGAGTTCCAAAGGTTTCCTATCTCCGAGGAAGTTAATTCCGGACGGTGTTTTAAACTACTCTCATAAGCCGGAGTTTTATTTTCAGTCACTGTTTTCATCTGAGGCTTCTCCTTTTCAGTAACGTTATTTTAGTATTTGTTATAATGATGAATTTATATACTTTTAGGTGGGAATATAAATAGGCAATTCACTTGGAAACTGCCTGATAGTGAGAAATTAGCGGAGGAAAAAGTGAAGCAGGTAGAGGTATTAAAAAAATTACCTCCCGTGAGTTGGTGCGACGGTAAAAGCGTCAGGTACCTGCTTAACAAAAGGTTTTTTAGAAACCAGCAGCCAGATTGACCCGCAGATCAGCCCGGTAAAAATGTTTACGGCTCCCAAGACCAATATTGTATTGGCCCAGTCCAGGGAAATCAGAGACATCCCGAAGCTGCCCAGCAAGAGGGAGAAACAGCCTATGAGCGAGGAGGCCGAGCCGGTGTCTTCCCGCTGCTGCTCCAGCATCAGGTTTGTGCCGGGCGGGCGCAGGCAGCTTACAGCAACGGTAGATGGTAAAAGCGAGACGGCAAAGAACCAGGGGCTGCTGCTGCCCAGTGTGCAAACAAGCAGCCCGCTTGCGGCTATCGCTGTAAAACAGGCGATAATAATCGACCTGCGGTAAAAGCGCCGGGACAAATGCAGGTAGAGCATCGGGCCCAGCAGCAAACAGACGGCGTTAAGGGCAAAATAGTAGCTGTACACCTGTTCGCTTAGATTGAACCATTTTACATATATGTATGATGACGCGGCTACAAAAGAAAGCAGGGGGATGCTGCACAAAGAAAAAATCAGGAGCAGCGATGAAAAGCCGGGATTTTTGAGCACGGCCCCCAGGCGGCCCATAGTCTGCATGATGGTGCCGTGATAACGTTTGTCTATGGTTTCCTCCAGCGCGAGGCTGCCAGCCAGGGCCAAAAGCCCGGCGCCCGCCAGAATCCAGAAAACTCCCCGCCAGGTTGTAAATAACAGCATGGCGGCGCCCAGCACCGGCGCTACCGCCGGGGCTATAAAGACCATGGACTGGACCAGCGCCAGGATGGATTCACGCTTTCTGCCGCCATAAACATCCTTGACGATTGCCGTCGACACGGCGGTGGCGGAACTGCCTCCGACAGCCTGAAAAACCCGGTAGATAATCAGTTGATAAACGTCTCCCGCGGATGCGCATAAAAGGCTCGCCGCCGTGTATATAATCATTCCCGCGATCAGTGCGGGTTTGCGCCCGTATTTGTCACTCAGCGGTCCCCAGAACAACATCCCTGCGCTGTAGAAAACAAAAAACAAGATCAAAGTGAGGTTGACCAGGTTCACCGGTGCGTTAAAATAGTCGGACAAGCCAGGTAAAGAAGGAAGGTACAGGTCAGTAGTCATTGGCGAGAAAGCGCTTAAAAATGTTATAAGAGCCACCAGGCCCTTTTTCCCAAGGTTCTTTTGGTCTTTACCGTAATTTGCTGCGTCAGTACTTGTGCTGTGCATTCTTTTCCCCGTAATTCAAGTTGTTACGCATTCTATTATAGCACAACTAACCAGGGAGCCCGCGTCTTTAAAATGCCGGTGTCGACAAGCATAGACATTATATCTGAAGGAGTTTTACAACCGGGGAGGGAATCTTTAGTATTAGGTGAGAAGCTTTAATCCGGACATGGATAAATATTTCAAGAATTCGCAGGGGAACTGCTTAAAGTAACAGGCATGCGGCAAGAGAAATTCCCTTGCCGCATTTCCATTTATTCCCACCAGTCATTATCAGTTGCGCCGGAGTCTTCGCCAAAATAAAAAAGA
>CAZPXL010000267.1:0-3039 GCA_964591005.1 uncultured Eubacteriales bacterium | reverse complement strand
TGCTGGTATGGGGAATATTTACCGCCTGGGCCGCGGCCCTCCTTTACTATTTCTTCAGATAATAATTTTTCGAAAGGGAGGCCAAAAATTGACGGCGCCTAAAAAAAACGGGATGCAGACTGTAGCATTCCAGAACCCTCCTGTGATTATTTCCACAGCTTCAGTTGTGGGGTCCAGGGAAGGCGACGGCCCTCTGGCCGGTACTTTTGACAAAGTTGTCACCGACACTTATTACGGCGAAGACACCTGGGAAAAGGCTGAACAGCGGATGATGCTTGATTCGATGAAAAAAGCGCTGCAGAAAGCCGGTCTCAAGGAAAGTGATATAGACTTTATGCTGGCCGGAGACCTGTTAAACCAGATTATAAGCTCCAGTTTTACAGCCAGGTCCATGGGCATACCTTACCTGGGCCTGTACGGAGCCTGCTCGACCATGTACGAGGGTTTAGCGGTCGGCGCGATGCTGGTCGACGGCGGTTTTGCGGACAGGGTGCTGGCAGGCACCTCCAGCCATTACAGCACCGCTGAAAGACAATACCGCTTTCCGACGGAACTGGGAGTCCAGCGCTCTATGACCGCCCAGTGGACGGTGACCGGAGCAGGTTCGGCGATACTGGCAGGAACCGGTGACGGGCCGGTGGTTACTCATGCCACTATAGGAAAAGTGATTGACATGGGCCAGGGCGATTCACAGGATATGGGCGCGGCGATGGCCCCCGCCGCCGCGGATACTATTGCCCGGCATTTTATGGATACCGGCCGGAACCCCGACCAGTACGACCTGATTGTCACCGGTGACCTGGGCGTTTTTGGCAAAAAGCTCACCGAAGAGCTGTTAAAACAAAAAGGTTACGATATTTCCAATCGCTATACTGATTGCGGTATTTTAATATACAGCGGTTCCCAGGACGTCCACGCCGGGGGAAGCGGGTGCGGCTGTTCAGCCGTGGTGACCTGCGGTTACCTGATGGAGCTGCTTAACAGCGGGCGGTATGGCCGCATCCTGGGTGTTGGTACCGGGGCCCTGCTCAGCAGCTGCAGCGTGCAGCAGGGGGAAACTGTTCCAGGCATAGGCCACGCTGTTGTAATAGAAAAGCGTTAAAGGAGGAGAATGAGGTGGATTTGTTACTGGCGTTTGTTGTCGGCGGCGCCATTTGCGTGATCGGCCAGCTGCTGATGGACCTGACAAGCTATAAATTCACACCGGCCCACGTCCTGGTTACATTTGTTGTTGCCGGTGCCGTCATCAGCGCTCTGGGTCTGTACCAGCCCCTCGTTGACCTGGCCGGCGCGGGCGCGACGGTTCCCCTCACCGGTTTCGGCCACCTGCTGGCCCAGGGGGCGATTAACGGAGCGGCCCAAAAAGGAATTCTGGGCGTTTTTTCCGGGGGAGTTACTGCCGCTGCGGCAGGGATAACGGCGGCGGTAGTTTTCGGTTACCTGGCGGCGCTGACCTTCAAGCCAAGGGGGTAGGGTTGACTTTGACCGCGGATAAAAGAAAAGTGATCCTTGTCACCGATGGTGACATGATAGCAAAAGGGGCGGTTGAAGCGGCTGCCCGGAACATCGGAGCCCGCTGTATTTCCCGTTCTGCCGGGAACCCGACGATAAAGTCAGGAGAAGAGCTGGTAGAGCTGATTAAGACCGCCCCGAGTGACCCGGTTGTGGTTATGCTTGATGACCGGGGTTATAACGGCACGGGCCGCGGCGAGGAAGCCATGGCCTATATAACGAGGCACCCGGAGGTCCAGGTCCTGGGGGTACTGGCGGTGGCTTCAAATACCGCCAAAGTATGCGGCTGTGAGGTTGACCTTTCAGTGTCCAGGGACGGCAAAATTATTAATGAACCTGTTGATAAGCTGGGGCGGCCGTCTTGCAATGTTTTGAAAGGCGATACGGTTGAGATATTAGATAGCCTGGACGTACCTCTGATTGTCGGCATTGGTGATATTGGCAAAATGGACGGAGCGGACGACGTGGAAAAAGGGGCGCCTCTGACCACAAGAGCGTTAAAAACCATTTTGGAAAGGAGCCGTTAAGCGGCCGGGCAGGATGATTTTACGCTTTGTTCCGGTCAATTAATAGTATATCTTTTATTTTTTTGTCCATAATTAAAAGAAATTTACCCGGAGGATTTGTAATGTCTTTGAAAATTGGCATCCCCAGATCGCTTCTGTATTATTACTATTATCCATTATGGCGTGTGTTTTTTGAAGAACTGGGAGCTGAAGTTGTGCTGTCATCTCACTCGGCTAAAGGGATTCTCACTGAAGGTTTAAAAAACGCAGTGGACGAGGTGTGCCTGCCGGTAAAAATGTTCTACGGCCATGTGCTGGACCTGGCCGGCAGGGTGGATATGATCTTTCTCCCGAGGATCGTCAGCGTCCATAAACGGGAATATATCTGCCCGAAATTTTTAGGCCTGCCCGACATGATCCGCTGTATGAAAAACCTTCCCCCCTTAATCGAGGTCGATATAAACCTTTCTAAAAATAATAGGGATTTCATTAGTGCTGTAAAAAAAATTGGACTGATTTTCACAAATAACCATCTTGATATATGGCAGGCCTGCCTGAAAGCACTGAAGGTCCAGAAAAAATATTTCAAGCTGATGCAGATGGGGCTGATGCCCTCTGAAGCGCTGGCCATCATTGAAGACAGGGTGGAAGATAAAATCCAGCCTGAAGGGGATGAATTGCTGATTGCCCTGATCGGGCACCCTTATAATATTTATGACGCTTATATAAGCATGGACATAATCGGCCGTCTTCGTGCCATGGGAGCCCTGGTGGCGACAGCGGAACACGTTTCTGAAAAAATTGTTAATAGTTACGCGGCGCGCCTGCCTAAAAGGCTTTTCTGGACCCTGGGCAGGCGGATGATCGGGGCGGCGTTTAATTATCTCGAACAGCCTGGTGTTTCGGGTATGGTCCATGTGGCCGCATTTGGCTGCGGCCCTGATTCGATGACCGGCGAGATGATAGAAAGGTATGCCCGCGGCGCCGGCATGCCGTTTTTAAGCCTGACCCTGGACGAACA
>CAZPXL010000266.1:0-3058 GCA_964591005.1 uncultured Eubacteriales bacterium | reverse complement strand
TTTTCTTTTAAAGCTTTATTATCCTTGCGATAATGGGCCATTCTATTTTTAAACTCCTCTATTTCCAGAGTGCCCGGGGGATTTGCGTTAATGTTTATTTTACCCTTATCCTTATCCCGCATGCATTCACCTCCCATACCCCAATCATTACTCTTCAGTTATTGCATTGGTTGGACAGCTTTCGAGAGCTTCATTAGCCTGGTCTTCCAACTCCGCCGGCACCTCTTCGACAATGCTGTGAGCTTTATCATCTTCGTTCCAGTCGAAGACTTCCGGACACACATCAATACAAGCGCCGCAGCTAATACATAATTCCTGATCAACTTTTACACGCAACAATAACCACTCCTTTTTATTTTTAGGCAGTTATAGTTTGGCTAAAGTGTCACAAATTATGTAAGCCTAAAAAATTTATAAATAATTACGATATATATATATGGAATAAAAATTTATGTGCAATATTGAGGGGTGCCGCGTGTTAGACGTTAACGACCTGGACCGCATCATAAAAGAAACCCTTGAATCCATAGAACGGGGCAAAATACAGCTGTATGACATCGCTGAAAATTCCATGGAAGAACTGGCCAGGGTTAAAAAGGAACTGGCAGAGGTAAAAAATGAGGTCGCCATTATTATAAAACAGGCTGACAGACTAGTCGTTGAAGAAAAAAAAGCGCGCATAAGATTAATGGAAGTCAGTAAAGATTTTCACAAATATACCGAAAAACATATCAAGGACGCATATGATACCGCTTACCTGCTGCAGCTTGAGCTGGTAAAAGCGAGAGAACAGGAAAAACTCTTAATTTACCGCAGAAACCACCTCGAGGTCAGCCTGCGCAGGCTGAAGGACATGGCTAACAGAGCTGAAAAACTGGTCTCCCAGATGGGCGTGGTGTTAAATTTCCTCAGCGGCGGACTGCGTGATTTAAATACCAAAATCAATGAACTGCAGAAGGCGCAGGACATGGCCCTGAGCATTATCAAGGCCCAGGAAGAAGAGCGCAAGCGGGTAGCCAGGGAAATCCATGACGGGCCCGCCCAGTCCATGGCCAATATCGTGATGAGGGCGGAGTTTTGTTTAAAACTTCTGGACATGAGCCCCGAAAAAGTACGGGACGAGCTCATCGCACTTCAAAATATTGTCAGGCTCAGCTTAATGGACGTCCGCAAGATAATTTTCGACCTCAGGCCGATGGTCCTGGATGACCTTGGACTGGCGCCGGCTATAAAAAGATACCTCAGCAACTATAAGGAACAGTACGGCCTGCAGGTGGAGTTTCTTTTTTTCGGTCAGCAGACACGCCTGGACAGCTCTGTGGAAGTAGCAATTTTTAGAATTGTGCAGGAGATGGTCAGTAATATTCATAAACACGCCTGCGCCAAGAATTCAGTGGTAAAAATTGAAATGCTCAATAACAGGATCAACATTCAGGTGAGAGATGACGGCAAGGGATTCAACATGAACAAGGTCATGGCCAATAAAGAACGCGAAGGCTACGGGCTGATCGGTATGCGGGAGCGGGTACAGCTGTTAAACGGCGATATTAATATTGTATCTGCTCCCGGCAAAGGTACTTCCATAAGTATTTCAATACCGCTGGATAATGATGCAGTAAGTTGAAACGGGGTGATTTTATTTTGAAAAAGGTAAGGGTTTTAATTGCTGACGATCACGCGCTGATACGTGAAGGGCTCTGCAAAATACTAAATATGCAGGAAATGATCGAAGTTGTGGGAGAAGCTGAAGGCGGCGACCAGGCCGTGGACCTTGCCCTCAAACACATGCCTGATGTTGTCCTCATGGACATAAACATGCCCGGCACCAATGGTATTGAGGCTACCAGGACGATAAAAAGAGAAAGGCCTGAGATTGGCGTTATCGCCCTGACCATACACGACCAGGAGGATTATTTGTTTGAGCTGATCAAGGCGGGCGTATCGGGATATGTCTTAAAAGATATCAGCCCGGACCTCCTGGTGCAGACTATTATCGGAGTATCGAGAGGTGAATCTTTTATCCATTCCACCATGACATCTAAAATGTTTACGGAATTCAACCGGCTTTCCTCCCTGTCCCAGCGCCACACAAACTCACAGGGACTCACCAGGCGTGAATTCGATGTGCTCAGCCTGGTTGCCAAGGGCGACAACAACCGGTCCATCGCTAAAAAGCTTTACATCAGCGAAAAGACAGTTAAAAACCATTTAACAAATATTTTTCAGAAGCTGGGTGTGGACGACAGGACCCAGGCCGCCATCCACGCGGTAAAAAGCAGGATGGTGGAGCTTTAGCAAGGCGCGATTTAGTTTTCGCGGCTTTCTTTTTTGCGAATAGATATTGGGACTAAAGTCCTAAAATTTATAATGACAACACTCAGCCTAAAATGAGACTGGAGAATCATGCCATTATTTATATTAAGCAGTAAGATTACTACAAAAGTGACTTTGCGCTCTACTAGTTACCGCTGAAGTATAACTTGGAGGTGATTGGATGCTGCTTTTACGAAAACTTATACATAATAAGCGAGGTCAGGCTCTAGTGGAACTGGCCCTTGCCCTGCCGCTGATCATTATGCTTGTAATGGGCACTATTGAATTTGGCAGGCTTTTTCACAGCTATTTGTTGATCACAAACGCATCAAGGGAAGGCGCCAGGATCGCCATCACCGGTGCGGATAATCCCGCTATCATTGCGAGAGTAAACGATGTTACGTCGAGTTTAAACAATACTAAGGATATAGACATTGCTCCCGATAATCTTTCAGTACGGTTCAGCGGAGTGCCTGTAACGGTAACTGTTGATTACAAACACGACATTATCACACCCGTTTTTGATTCTATTCTCCCCAATCCGGTAACGCTCACTTCTTCAACTTCAATGAGAATGGAGGGAAGAAACTAGTAATGGATGTACTGAAAAATTTTCTAAAAAGCTTATATAGTAACCAGAGCGGAGCCACTTTCGTGATCCTGGCCGCTGTTATGACCGTGCTCATTGGTTTTACGGCGCTGGTTACAGACATCGGGCTCATTACAGTCAACAGGCAGACGATGG
>CAZPXL010000265.1:0-3072 GCA_964591005.1 uncultured Eubacteriales bacterium | reverse complement strand
CCTCAAAAAGCAAAGTTTTTACGGATCACCGGCAGGAACTTTTTTGAGGTGCTGCAAAAAAAACTGAAAGAAGAAGGAGACCGAAATAGTGTTTAGAGGTATTGACAGCGCTGTTCAACTGGTCCAACAATTTTTAGCGCAATCTGTTAAAGCCGGCGGAACTTCTGTTGACGCCACAGCCGGCAGGGGCAATGACACCCTCTTTCTGGCCGGCCTGGTCGGCCCGGCAGGCAGGGTCTATTCCTTCGACACCCAGGAAGAGGCGATTCAGTCCACACGACTGCTTCTTGAAAAAGCCGGACTGGCTGAGAGGGTTACATTGTTAAATGCAGGCCACGAGGATATGGAAAAACATATTGCCGGACCGGTTGACGCAGTGGTTTTTAACCTGGGGTACCTGCCGGGAGGCGACCACTCTTTTATAACAAGGCCGGACTCGACCGTGCGGGCTCTCAAATCGGCACTGGGACTGCTGCGGCCGGGCGGCCGGGCCGGACTGGTAATTTACACGGGGCATCCAGGAGCCATGGAAGAGTGCGAGGCTGTCGAAAAAACTGCTTCCACCCTGGACGGCGCCCTGTTTAGCGTGATCAAGATAGTTGCTTTGAACCGGGCCGCGACTGCGCCGGTTGTTATCGTCATTGAAAAGGCGGAGGTTTAGATGAAGGCCGGGCGGCAGCATAAAATACTCGAGATAATCAGGCGCCAGCGTGTCCAAACCCAGGAAGATCTTTCCAGCGAACTGAACAAAAGCGGCTTTAAGGTTACCCAGGCCACTGTTTCCAGGGACATCAAGGAATTGGGCCTGGTTAAGATCCCCTTTGAAAATAATGAATTTTACTATGCCCGCCCGGGTGAAAACCGCCTGCCGCGCAGCCAGGAGCGCTTGAAAAGGTTTTTCCTGGATACAGTTATAGGGCTGGATGCAAGCGAAAACCTGGTCATCATAAAAACTAATCCAGGCGGGGCGCAGGGAGTGGCTTCGGCCATAGACCAGGCCGGCTGGGATGAGATAATAGGCACAGTAGGCGGAGACGACACGATCCTGGTGGTAGTAAAACCTAAAGAGGCAGCGGCTGTGGTGTTGAAAAGGTTTGGTGACCTGCTCGGGGGGTAAGGAAGAATGCTGCACAATATTTTTATAAAAAATTTTGGTATCATTGACCAGTTAAGAATAGACTTCCAGGACGGCTTCAACGTCCTTACCGGTGAAACCGGGTCCGGCAAGTCTATTATTATTGACGCCCTGCAGATAGCCCTGGGCGGCAGGTCATCGGCGGAGATGATCCGCAGCGGGGCTGAAAAGGCTTTAATCCAGGTGACTTTCGATATCAGCGGTATTAAAGAAACTGCTTTACTGTCGGATGAAATTATTTCTGACGGCCTTGAAGACTCAATAATGGTTATGACCAGGGAAATTACCCGCGCGGGCAAAAACATCTGCCGCATCAATGAACAGGCGGTCACCCTGGGATATTACAGGAAAATTGGCGGCGGCCTGGCGGACATGCACATGCAGCCTGAATTAAACACCCTTCTAAGCCAGGAAAAGCAGCGCCAGCTTATAGACCGCTTCGCCGGTGAAGACGCGCTGGAGGCCCTGCAAGTGGTAAACCTTCTGCATGGGCGCTGGAAGGAAGCCCGCGGCTATTTTGAAAAACTAAACGCCGAAGCGGGAGATAGGGCCAGGAGAATTGACACGCTTGGCTACCAGATCGAAGAAATCCGGCAGGCGAACCTTGCTCCCGGTGAAGACGCTGAATTGGAAGACGAGAAAAGATTTCTTTCAAACGCCGAAAAAATAAACATGCTGGCAGCCGAGGCTTATTCTGCGCTATACGAGGGGAAAAGCGGCCAGTACTCGGCCCTGGACCTGCTGGCCCGGGCCGCGGATAATCTGAGAGGGCTGGTCTCCCTGGACCGGCGCAACGAGCCTCTGCTGGCGTCTCTGGAAAATATTCTCTACCAGGCTGAAGACGCCGCCAGGGACCTGGCGGGCTACCGGGACAGTGTGGACTTCAGCCCCGCGCGGTTGGAAGCTGTCGAGGAAAGGCTGGAGCGGATAAAAAAACTAAAAAAGAAATACGGCGGGACAATTCCTGGAATATCTGATTACCTCGAAGCGGCGCAGCGCGAGCTGGCAGTCCTTGAAAATATGGACGAATCACTGGAAAAAGCATCACAGGATGTTGAAAAGGCGGCTTTTGAATACAGCAAAGCCGCGGGTATTTTGAGTACCGCCCGGAGAAAAGCCGCCGGAGTGCTGGAAGAGGCGGTAAAAAAGGAACTGCTATACCTTGAGATGGGGCGGGTGGAATTCAAAGTCGCCTTTTGGGATATTGAGGGGCCGGCCCAGGGCGGACTTGAGCGCGTAGAGTTTATGATATCAACAAACCCCGGCGAACCCCTTAAGCCTCTGGCTAAAATAGCCTCGGGGGGAGAGCTTACCCGGATCATGCTGGCGCTGAAGTCTTTGCTGGCCGATGCCGATGAGGTGCCTGTCCTGGTTTTCGACGAGGCGGATACCGGAATCGGCGGCCGCGCCCTCCAGGCGGTCGCCGAGAAAATGATGCAGCTTGGCCGCAGGCACCAGGTGATTTGCGTTACCCACTCCGCCCAGGTGGCCAGCCTGGGCACCGCCCATTACAGAATAGTAAAGGAATATGACGGCGACCGCACGGCTGCCAGGGCCAAGCTCCTTGATCCCGAAGAACGACTGGAGGAATTGGCCAGGATGCTGGACGGCAGCGAGGTTACTGAAATTACGCTGCGGCACGCGCGGCAGATGATGCGGAAGACCTCAGATTAAGAAAGCCCACAGTATTGAACCAGCTTGGCTGCCATCTGGCGTGAAAAACAAATTGACAGGATTAACAGGATTTAAATTGATTAACAGGATTTATTTGCACTATATAAACAATGATTTAATTTTAACTAATTATTTAAAATCATGTTTTAAAAAAGACATGGTTTTTTTATTTTTATACCAGGAAAACGAGCTAAAACTTACAAAACAGTGTTTTTAGCCAGAAAAAACGTCGTTTTGGGAAGTTGAGGAACATTTAGGCTTAA
>CAZPXL010000264.1:0-3083 GCA_964591005.1 uncultured Eubacteriales bacterium | reverse complement strand
CGCAGTTCGGCCGGCTGTCTTCCGTCCACTCTTTGCATTTACTGTCTCCTCTCTTATATTTCCTTTAAACCAGGTATGTTCCTCCTTCTCTTGCCAGTTCAACGGTGTTTTTAAATGTCCTCTCCGCTTGCTTACCCAGCTCGGCGGGATCGTACTCCGGCCAGAAGTGAGTCAGTAAAAGCCTCTTAACCCCCGCCTCCCTGGCCAGTTCCCCGGCCTGCCCGGCAGTAAGATGGATATCTTTCATGGCTTCGGCATCGCTGTCCCTCCCGCTGGCCTCACACAGGAAAAGGCCTGCGTTTTGAGCCAGGTATTCGATGGCTTTGGTGCGGGCGGTATCACTGGAAAAAACCAGTCCGCCCGGTCCGCCAATGGAAACGGAATATCCCGGCAAAGGGTGTTTGATAGGAGCGAAGCGAAATCTCAATCCCTCTATAGAAAGGCTGTAGACCTCAAAATCCAGGCCCGGAAACTCCCGCGCCAGGCTTTCAATTGGTGTTGTAATAAAAGCTTTGTTATACCCCGCCAGAAGATTATATTCTCCCGCCGGCTCGCCGGGGACAAAGAGTTTTAACGGATCATCGCGGCTGCCGTCGCGCCTGGCCCCCTCAATCGCATAGCGGAGCACAAAAAGATCCGAGTAATGGTCATGGTGCAGGTGGGTGACTATAACCGCGTCAAGGCTGCGGAAATCGATTATATTCATTAGTTTGCTCAGGCTACCGTTCCCCGCTTCCAGAAGGATATTCAAGCCGGCATCCTGGACCAGGTAGCCCGAACATGCTCCCCCCGCCCTGGGATAGGGAGCCCAGCAGCCCAGAACAGTAAGTTTCACAATCTTTCCTCCGGTTAAGACTTCAACAGGCCTCCGGCGTGGACGCAGCACCCTACCGCACCGGCGTAGTCCGGGTTTTCAGGAACGGTAAGCGGCACTCCGGTCCCTTCTTTTATAATCTGCCTCAAGGCCTTATTATATGCCACGCCTCCGGTGAAAACAATAGTGTCACTGTGCAGTTTTGCCAGCATGGGCATAATGCGCTTAAAAATACTGTGGTTAACGCCGGCGGCCAGTTCAGATAGACAATAACCCTCCACTATTTTGCCGATCAGTTCGCTTTCACCAAAAACAGCGCAGGTAGAGGTAAGTTCCACCGGAGACTGGTAGTGCCGGCCAAGTTCATCAAGGCTGATGCCCAGGGCCGCAGCCATGTTTTCCAGGTAGCGCCCGGTACTGGCCGCACACTTGTCGTTGGTCAGGAAATCGACAATCCGCCCCTCCCTGACCAGCGCGACCTTGCTGTCCTGGCCGCCCAGGTCCAGCAGCGTAAAATCGGTCAGGCTGGTAAGAAAAACTGCTCCCAGCACATGGGCCTTTATTTCCGGGATAATCCCGGCCCCTTTTACCGGCACGGCCTGCCGCCCGTAGCCGGTTGCCGTTACCACAGCTCCGGGCTGCAGATCCAGCAGATCGATGTCTATAATAAACCGGTTATTTTCCATTTTACCGTACTCACGGTAAAATTTCATCGTGTCAAATTTCTGCAGCTCCATCGACCGGTCTTCCCTCATAAGGGCAATTTTAGTACTGCGGCTTCCGAGGTCAAGTCCAACAAACACCTGTGTCACCTCAACATATCCAGAAAAACGTCCAGGCGCATCCTGGTGCGGGCATCCAGCCTGTTGGGCATGTCCCCTTCCAGGGTCAGCACCGGCAGTTCCAGCCTGTTCCTGATTATTAAGTCTTCAATCTGACGGAAGCAGAAACTCTGGGCATAGTGAATGATCCCGTCCAGCTTTCTCCTCTTGATTTCTCTCTGAATGTCCTCCAGGCGAAAAAATATACCATATGGGTAACTGTAAAGGCGGTATTGTTCCACCAGGTCGTTGGTACTGAACGGCATGGTAAACTGCCTCTGGGTCTCGTTGAATACCACCCGCGCCCCCCGTTCTTCCAGGTATTGGTATAAGTCTCCCATGATTGGCGGAACTCCGATGTAGCCCAGGCGTATTTCACCGGTCCGGGGCTGGGATGCTCTCGCTTTTTCCAGGCAGCTGTCTACTTCCTGGGCAAATTTTTCCGGATTGCCGTTAAAATCGCTGCAGCTTACCTGGTAGTAATGGTTCTCCCAGCCGCCGACCAGGTCTTCTTCCCAGGTCAGCCGGTCCAGTTCCCATACCCTGCTCCTGGCGTGATCCAGCCGTTCCTTTTGGGCAAGGGCCTTTTCCCAGGTAACTTCAAAGCAGCCCATCATCTTCTCGATCTGCAGGCGAAGCAGGTCATAATCCCGGTCGTACGGAAAGGCAAATGGAATTACATTGATTCCGGCCAGCTGCAGGGTTTCCATCAGGGCATGGGTGTTGCTGCAGTCGCCCTGGGTAACCGCGATAATATGCCGGATATCGCTGTTTTTCAGCGCCGTGCTGTAAATGCCCTTAATCCAGGCGCAAAGGTTACGTGGATAGCCGGCTATTTCAGCCTCCTCCACCAATGACCGCGGATTCTCATCTGTTATAAAGACATTGTTTAAGTCCACGGGTACCCAGCCGGCGGCATAGATAATTTCCACCGGCACGGTGGTGGTGATACCTGCCTTTGCCAAACAATCATCTCTCCCGGATTTAATGTATTCTCCAGATTATGTGGTTCGGTCGGAAACACTGCTGCCGTTATTATTCCCGCATACCGCGAAATATTGCTTGCACCGGCACGCCTTCCGCCAAGTTCACAAGTCGAAACAATGCTCTCTCTGGCAATTATTCTTATATTCCCCGGATTGACGGAGGTTCCTCCTTTTTGCCGTAAAAAAATCCCGGCTGCAGTAACAGCCGGGACGTCGTTTAAAACTTATTTTAAGCATTCCTTTTTTCTGCGAAGTAAACACCTATACCCTTGACGATAGCTTCAGCTGCGCTGTTCTTAAAGCCATCTTTATTAATGTACTTTTCTTCAGGGAGGTTGGATATAAAAGCCAGCTCACATAAAACCGACGGCATACTTGAAGTCCGCAGCACCACAAAGTTGGCATATTTCACTCCGATATCACGCAGCCCGAGAGTCTTAACCAGCTCGCTCTGGATATACC
>CAZPXL010000263.1:0-3086 GCA_964591005.1 uncultured Eubacteriales bacterium | reverse complement strand
CCCGGAGCAGTTCCCCCGCCTCCAGGGCAATCACTGCCTGCAAAGCTGCCGTAAGGAGAAGGATAACGAATATAATCATGCCGATAGTTGACGAAATTTCGTACCAAATCATCCCGTCACCTCCGCATATGGGAAATACAGCCGCGTAAGCAGGCCTTCTTCCTCCGCTTCCTGTTGGACCTGTCCTCCCAGCCCGGAAACGAAACCCGTGAAGCTTTCCGAAAGCATTTGGCCATAATCTAAAGGAATATCTCCTTCATGAGACAAAAAGGCATTAAGCATAATTCCCCCTTCACCGGCCTCAATGTGGCAAATAAGTGACGTCCCTGGTAAAGAAAAGGCGTACAGGCATATTTTATCAATTGCTTCAAGCAAGGCGCCAACAATACCGGCAGGAAGGCAGCCACGGCAATTGGTCGTAACCACGCCATCCAGACCGGTGCGCTGTCCGTCCTTCATTACCCCGGTGGCATAACTGCCGATCAATTCCGCAGGGAGCCGGAAACCGGTCTCCGTGCTGAGGATGATAAAGCGCAGACGTTGCTGGCATATACAGAGCAAGAATCGGATCCGGCGAAGGAGTACCTGATCCTGAACCACCGCGGTCTCTCCGGGCATTCTGCTCAGCCACTGACGCACCTCCTTCAGCTTATCTTTAAACAGCTGCTCCATTTGCAGGGAACAACGTTCCCGCTCCAGCTTGCGGGTCAGTGTGTGAGCATCCTTTGCCTGCCGCTCCAGGAGCATGCCAAGGGCGTTAAGCTTTTTGTAGGTCTGCTGCAACGACCGCTCCAGTCTTTTTATTTCGGTGATGTCTTCAAGAACAAGGGCCCGGCCGGCCTCAAGAGTATACTCATAGTATTTAAACGCTTTTTCCCCTATAAAAACCTCAGCGGAAACATCGTATTCCCCTTTTTCAATGGCAGGAACATCTTTTTCGTTGAACCTCAACGATTCCATGACGGTATTGTGATAGATGGTTCGCCCGGCAATATCGTAGACGCCGATAGCATAGAAGGAATTTTGAAAGACCGGCAGGGAAAGCAGGGAGGCTCCCATAAATCGCTCCTGCTGCGCCGCCAGGCTGAACAGCAGGAAAAAGACAGCCACCGTAGTTGGAATGTCCAAATCGACGATATGCTTCACCCCGGCTACATAGGAAAACTGATAAGCAATCAAAAGCATAAGAAAGGCGCCGGTATAAATCATCTGCCGCCGTTGCCGCCGCGTCATTTTGTTCCGGATCAGAAGCGTCAAACCGGCAATGGTCAATGAAAAGCTGAAAAGCAATGACAAATAATATCCAAACCCATTGCTGTACAGATTCGCCCAGGTTGCCGGGTCCTCAAGAGAATAAATAAAAACTTGTTGGTGCAGGTCATTGGTGAATACGAACGCGCTAAGGAGAAGGGCAATTACGCTCAGGGAGATCAGGCTTTTTCGGGAGGGAATCCTGTCGTACCGGTGCAAGAAGCACATACAGTACCAGCATACGGGCAATATATGGCGCGGTATGTAGGTTGCAAACCAGCAATATCGCGTAAAATCAGGGGGAACTGAGAGGGTTTTTACTATACCCAAAAATATCCATAGGATTACAAACAGCAGGGCATAGAAGTTTGTAGTACGGTACAGGCCCCATGGAATACGTCGGAGAATCCTCTGCGCCGCGATACAAAGCAGCAGCAGCGTCACGCTTTGCAGAAGCAGCCTTTCCAGCAAAGAGGCCGGTCCATACCGCTTTATCGACCAGACTGAGCGGCGGAAATCGGCATTGTAGGTCAGGCTCGCCAGGTCCCAGGCGGACAGGTCCGCTTCACCGGCAAGCGGGGAAAACCCGGCTTCTGAAAGGGCCTGACGGCCTTGCGCCGACAGCAAGAACTCTTTTATACTGCGCAAATCCAAATCCTCCTGCGCCTTTGCTGATCCGCCGCATACAAAACCGCAGTCCACTAACAAGGTGCTTTCCTCCGGGATAATAATATCCCAGTTGTCAGATCGGGCCAGCGCTCTCGCCTGATAATCCCACAGAACAACCGCGTCATACCCTGGCAGGAGGCCAGGATGATACATATTAATATATTCAGGAAAATTATACACGTCCCGTTGGTTGAGGCGGTTTTGCGATTGAAGATACACGCATGCTTCTATTGCAGGTGTAAGATCGCCCTCCTTTGCACCCAGGCCCCGCGCCATGGCTATGGCGGCTAACCGCCCTCCCTCTGTGCCGTTATGGGGAAAGAGCACAACGGCCTCGCTTTCAAGCAGTGTGCGCCAGCCTTTGATGACGTTTACAGAGTTTCCGCCGCGATTTACGGCAATTACAACAGCAGCGGAATACAACGGTACGTATTCGTAAGAGGAGGACATTTTCTGATAAGGCCGGGCTTGTGTGCCGAAAAGAAAGGCCATTCCGCCAAGGTCGGGGATTTCCTGTCCAAGCCGGTATGGGTCAAGCCGTTCAATACGTTCTCCCGCATAAGGTTCAAGCAGTCCGGCCATGGGATCAAAGGCATCCTGAACAAGCAACACCCTGCTGTCGCCGGGGTATAAGGAGAGAAAGGAAGCCAGTACCGCGCAGCACGCGGCCAGGCATGCCATTATCCATATCCGTCTCATATGAATAATCTCCTTTCCCTGACTCCATAGTTCACGTTAACTATGTTTTTACCAATTATTTTCTATTCTGCAGGCGATTCTTTCTTACGCGTATTTTAATTTCGCCTCGCCGCTGGCTTTTTTCGACAAAAAAACCAGCAATTCCTGCATTAAAAGCTAAGATTAACCACATCCTTCCCAAAATGACTCCTCCGTTGATGGCTGTTTTTTAGCAAAAAAAAAACCAACAGTGCCGAAGATTGCCCAGAGGTTTATAAGCTGCAATAAGGTTAAATCTCATATAGTGATCACCTTATTCTTCGTATTAAAATTTATCAGTCTTTTAACTTTTTCCCATGATATACAACCAATGTAATTGCATTAAGTATAAACTGACTAAATTAGAATTTAGCGCAAGGCACTTTCAAGAAAGGTTAAATTTTTTTAGACAGGAAATATACTCAGCAACACAGTAGTAATTTTGGATG
>CAZPXL010000262.1:0-3103 GCA_964591005.1 uncultured Eubacteriales bacterium | reverse complement strand
GGACGGGGTTGTTGACACGGGTTTCTGGAAATCTTAGAAATTTTAAAGCGTGTCAGGAGAACCGTTTTTCTGACACGCAAAAGAAAGGGGCTTTGCCATGGATATCAAGTTCGAGCCGATGACCGAAGATCACGGCAGGGAAGTGATGGACATCTTCAATTATTACGTGGAAAACAGTTATGCTGCTTACCCGGAGCAAAGCCTACCATACCAGTTTTTTGGCATGTTTCTGGAGATGACCAGGGGCTACCCGGCTTATGTGATAAAAAATAATGATTCCGGCAAAGTGGTTGGTTTTTGTTTTCTCAGGGCTTATAACCCCATGCCGGCGTTCAGGGAAACCGCGGAGATCAGTTATTTTTTGAATAAGGAAGAGGTCGGCCGGGGCATCGGCAGAAAAGCCCTGGTGCTGCTGGAGAGAGAGGGAAGCAGGATGGGGATTAAATACATTCTGGCTAACATATCGTCGCGCAATAAACAAAGCCTGGATTTTCACAGTAAAAACGGATTTGCCGAATGCGGCAGGTTTTTAAATATAGGAAGGAAAAAAGGGAAAAATTTTGATGTAATATGGATGGAGAAAGAGATATAGCGTGTCAAAGGGACGGTTCTGCTGACAAGGTTTCGGAAAATTTAAAAAGCGTGTCCAGAGACCCTTCCCTTGACACGCTGCGGAGGAAGATGCCAGTGAATTTAACATTAGATCGGGAAAGTCGCACCCCGTTATATCTCCAGATAAAAAACCAGGTCCGGCAGCTGATCCTGGTTCATGCTTTGCAGCCGGGTTACCGCCTGCCCCCGGAAAGGAAACTGGCCGCGGTGCTGGGTGTTAACCGAAGCACAGTGGTAAACGCCTACCGCGAACTGGAAGCCGACGGTCTGATCGAGTCTCATGTGGGAAGAGGAACAACGGTAAAGTTTATTCCCGGCGGGGAAAGCGGGAAAGAGCCATGCCCGGCGGTACAGCCCCCGGCCTGGAAAAACTTATACAGCAGCCGGGCTGCCCGTATGTTCAACCCCTTTATCAGCAATGTTCTGGATATGGTTGCCACTGAAGATACCATATCATTTGCCGTGGGGGTGCCCGCTCGGGAATTTCATCCTGTGGAAGAATTTAACGCTATCATCTCCATGCTGATTAAAAAAGAAGGCGGCTGTATCTTCGAACATGGGCCAACCGCCGGCCACCTGCCTCTTCGTGAACACCTGGCGGGATTCATGAAAGAAAAGGGCATCCAGGCCGGGCCGGAAAATATCGTAATACTCTCAGGCTCCCAGCAGGGTCTGGATTTAGCTGCCAAAGTCTTTATAGAACCCGGGGATCCGGTAGTGATAGAAGAGCACACGTATATGGGCGCCATCCAGGTATTCGCAGCCGCCGGGGCGCGCGTGTTAAGCGTCCCCATGGATGAAGAAGGAATGCGGCTGGATATCCTGGAGCAGCTTATTTCCCGCTACCGTCCCAAGTTTATTTACACCCAGCCCACTTACCAGAACCCATCCGGCATCACCATGAGCGATTTCCGGCGCCGGGCCCTCTTAAATCTTGTCTACCGCTTCCACGTGCCTGTTATAGAGGATGATCCCTACAGCGAGTTTTACTATGAGGGAGGACCGGTTTTTTCGCTGAAGTCTTTGGATACCGCCGATCATGTGATTTACCTAAGTACTTTCTCGAAGATGCTGTCCCCCGGCCTGCGCCTGGGGTGGTTAGTGGCGCCGGCAGACCTGGCCGGTCAGCTGTTGATGGCGAAACAGCTCGACGACCTGCATACAAACAGCCTGGCCCAGTGGGCTGTAAATGAATTTTGCCGGAAAGGACTGCTTCAGAGGCACCTGGAAAATGTAAGGGGAGAATACCATAAAAGAAGGGACGCCATGCTGGAGTCCCTGGCGGATTATGCGCCGTCAGCTTTAAAGTGGAGCCGTCCCGCCGGCGGTTTTCACATCTGGTGCGGCCTGCCTGATGGTTTTGAGGCTGGCAGACTGCTGGCCGCTGCTGTTGAAAAAAAAGTGGCCTTTGTGCCGGGGGGGCTTTTTTACGCCGGTGAAGGCGGCAAAGACAAGTTTCGTCTGAGCTTCAGCCGCTGTTCGCCGGAAGTGATCCGGAAAGGTATTTTCGTTGTGTGTGAAGCCCTGCGCGGCATAATCGGCACGGGGCGTCATCATAAAAAGACAGACCGGCAAATACGGGAAGAGGGGCAGCTGTTTTAAGAAAATAGGCGGGCGTCATAGCGGTCTGGCGGCCGGGGCTGGTTCCAAATGAAATGTGGGCTGCACTTAGAAGCAGCGTGCAGCCCAGCGATAAAGCAGAACACAAGATAAGAAATTAAATTATCCCAGTATCGTCATCCTTAACGGCTGGTGTTTTATTCAATCTCAGGCATATCATTTGATAATCATGCAGTATTTGCCCTGTCAACTGTATATACAACAACTATTTACTAAAATATAATCTGCTGTCAAGCATTGTACTTGCTTCGAAAATCAACTTTGTCAGGTTATCACCCTTCTCTTTGCCCAGGATATCCGAATACCTTTTATAAAGGGTACTCCGTGCCTGCGCTATTTTTTCCTGAATGGCAATCCCTTCTTCAGTCAGGTGAATGAGAGAATTTTTCCCTTCCACAGTGCGGGTAACCAGGCCTTTTAACTCTAATTTGTCAATAAACCTTGTTACTGTGGAAGGAGTAAGATGCAGCGCATGGCCCAGATCCTGCTGGGTTATGCCCGGGCGATTATTAACAATTATTAAAAGAAAAGCGTGGGCAGGCGATAAACCCGTCGCCTCAAATTCTTCCTCAGCCATTTTCATAATTACTCTCGACAGCTTGCTGGCGGTAAAGTAAAGACAGTTTCTCAAATATTCTTCAACCATATCAAGTTATCCTTTTCATTTGTATATGCAAATGTTATCACGGGGAAGGCTCCCTGTCAAATACTTTGCAAAATAGCGAGAGGGGATTTCGCCGAAAGCCTAGAATTTAGAGTGTAAAAATATTTACGGAGGGATTTTTGTGTTCGCAGGAAATGTAAAAAACTTGGATGAAATAAAAGTTTCCGCTCCCGGAGCGGTAAATGCCTTTAAAAAGTCCTTAATCGG
>CAZPXL010000261.1:0-3103 GCA_964591005.1 uncultured Eubacteriales bacterium | reverse complement strand
GCCATTTCCCTGGCCTCCCGCGGGTGGTCCAGCATCCAGACAATCCTTTTGGCCAGGGCGGCCGCGTTGGCGGGAGGCACCAGCAGCCCGGTTTCCCCGTGCCGCACCACCTCGGGCAGGCCGCCCACCTCGGTGGCTACCACCGGCACACCCAGTACCATCGCCTCTATGGCCGTCAGCCCGAACCCTTCCCACAACGAGGAGATCACCAGCAGGTCAAGCTCAGCCATCAGTGTATATACATCTTCAACAAAACCTGTGAAAGTAATCTTATCGTTTATCCCCGTACCGCCGGCCAACTTCTCCAGAAACGGACGGTACGGGCCATCTCCTACAATTAAAAAACGGGTTTGGGGCCGCTGCAGCAGCACCTCCTGGGCCGCTTCAATAAAATAACGGTGCCCTTTCACCGCGTGAAGCCGCGCGACAATGCCCACCAGCGCCGCGTCCCTTATTGATAACTTTTCTTTGATGACGGCACCGGCGGCGCCGGAAGGTCTGATCCCGTCCAGTAATATCCCGTTATGGATGACTGCAACCTTGTTTGCGGGGATGCCACCTGCAACCAGGCGGTCTTTCAGCCCCTGTGAGACAGCGATAAAGTGGTCTGTTAAGGATCTCGTTGAGCGCTCTGCCAGGTTATTGGCACAGCGGCTTATTATTCCCTGGTAATCTCTTTCCAACAGGCTGTGCACCGTGGTAATTACCTTCTTTTTTCCTGCCTGGCGGGCTGCCAGCCTCCCCAGCAGGTTGGCCCTTACCCCGTGGGTATGGACGATGTCGTATTCCCCGCTGTGGATCAGACCGGCCAGTTTTTTAATCACACCAAAGTCAGCCTTGCTGCGCATGGGAACAGCCAGGGCATTGATCCCGGCCCTGGCGGCGACCCCAACAAAGGGAGCGCTGAAAAGGCAGCAGACCGTAAGATCAACTGCCTGGGGGTCAAACGCGCCGGCCAGGTTTAAAATATGCTTTTCCGCCCCGCCGAATTCTCCGCCGCCAATGATATGCAATACCTTTAAAGGTCTCACAAAACGCCCTCCCGCTGTGTCTTTCTCATTTTATCAATTTACTATTCATTCCACAAGGAGATTCTCGCGTTTTTGCCCCATGTGGTTCCGCCAGCGGCCTTTTCTGTTGTTATCCCCTTATACATAAACTGGCAGACCTGCAGGCGGGGGCGGGTGCAATGATATCATGGATTTCCGCATCTTTTTGATTTATAATATATACATTAATCAACAATCAACTCGGGAGGAACTGCGTGATGATCTCACTGGCATGGCAGGAAAGCCTGTCAGGCCGCCTGGCAGCCGGCCTTTCCAGGACATGCCGGCACAGCGTTTTTTGCAGGTGGCTTACAGACACCGCCTGGCAAAGCCGCCAGCTTGCTGTCCGCGGCTCGCTGTTCGCCAGGATGCTTTCTTATATCGCCTGCCTGTTATTGCAGCCGCTGCAGCTGGCGGGACAGGCGATCAGGAGAGGTCTGCCGGGGAGCTTTTTGCTGAATCTAAAACCGCACCCTGTTTTCCAAAACAGTCTGCTGCTCACCAGCTTAGCGGGGATCCGGGTCGAGACGGCCCTCGCTCTTGTTATTTGTTATCCTGCCGTGGACTACACCTTGCGGAATTCCAGGTTTTTATTGCTGGCAAGCAACTGGGACGAGCTGCTGCTAATCCTGCTGGTCCTGGCCTGGCCGGTACAAATGGCCCTGCGGGGCAGGCTGTCATACCGCCTTACACCCATGGACATACCTATAATGCTCTTCCTGGCGGTGGTAGTCTTCCTTTTCCTGGTCCGCTCGCCCCAGATGGGCATCGCTGTCGAAGGGCTGCGGGTATACGTGGAGTATATGCTGTGGTTCTTTGTGGCCAGTAACCTGCTGCTGAACAAAAGGCAGGCGCGGGCGCTGGTTAACCTGCTGGTTGCCCTGGGCACGCTGGTAGCGCTCCACGGGGTGTACCAGTATATTATCGGGGTGGAGATTCCGTCAACCTGGTTGGATTCGGCGGAAGGAGGCGTCAGGACCAGGGTGTTTTCCATCCTTTACAGCCCCAACGTACTGGGAAGCTTCCTGGTGCTGTTAATACCGCTTACCGTCAGCCAGCTGCTTTCTGCCAGGACCAGGCTGCATCGTTATTACTATATCGCCTGCCTGGCGCCGATGGCCCTGAGCCTGATTTTCACATATTCCAGGGGGGCCTGGCTGGCCATGGCCGGCGCTTTCGTGATATACGGCCTCATCTACAACTGGCGCATATTGCTGGCACTGGGAGCCGCAGCCTACACGGCGCCAAAGTTGATACCGGGCATATCCTCGCGCATCGGCTACATGCTTTCACCGGCCTACCTGCTGAGCAGCGCCAGGGCCGGACGGCTGGCCCGCTGGAATAAGGCACTGGAAAAGATGCAGAACAACCCGCTGTTTGGTGAAGGATTCGGACGATACGGCGGGGCGGTGGCAGCCCGTTATATCCCAAGCAGCAACTACGTCGACAACTTTTACCTTAAGACGGCGGCTGAGTCGGGTATCATCGGCCTGGCGGCATTTGTCTGGCTGTTGCTCAGCGGCGTGCGCTGCATTCTGAACTCGTACAGGAGGCTGACCGATCCTTACTTGAAGGGACTTGCCGGAGGCCTGTTCGCCGGCCTTATGGGTGTGCTTCTGCACAACGGGGTGGAAAATATTTTCGAGGTTCCCTCCATGACTGTTTACTTCTGGCTTCTGCTCGGCTTGGCCGCGGCGCTGCCCCACCTGGACGGCCAGGACACACCCCCCCTGGATTAGGGGTCAGGCTCTTAAGAGAGAACACCGGAACAGCTGTTCAGCAATCCAACCAATGACCGCACAAAATCATTCCTGGGCAAAATATGCAGAAAAGAGTTTATTGATAAATTGAGAATGGACAAAACCACATATGGCGCTTTTCTGGTTGTTGCATCATCCTTTTGCTACAGCACCATGGCTATTTTGGCCAAAATAACATATGCCAACGGAGCCAATGTACCCACTACTCTGGCCATCCGGTACAGCCTGGCCTGCCTGGTTGTCTGGGCCATAATATTTGCCGCGGGTTACCCGGTAAAAATAAGCGTTAATGAA
>CAZPXL010000260.1:0-3110 GCA_964591005.1 uncultured Eubacteriales bacterium | reverse complement strand
CCGCCCCGGAAGCCGGGAACCGGCAGACAGTGTGATCTTTATCCCCGCTTAAACACGTGTTCTGGTGTCAGGTAATTTACAGGCGGTTTCAGGCGGGCAGTAAGATAATAAATAAACTTTTGGGGGGTGAAGGACTAATATTAAATACGGTTTTTTGAGCACTGGTAACTTGGCCTTTAAAAAAGCAAGTTAGTACTTTGCGTATAGGTTGAGGCTTACCGCCCTGGCAGTAATGACATCTTTAAGAGCAGGCACCATATAATAAAAATTTTATGGAGGTAATAAAAATGAGAAGCAAGATTTTCATGAGTATGCTGATGATCGCCCTGGTCGCTGCCCTGGTAGGCGGCGCCACCTTCGCCCTCTTCACCGACACTACCACCAACGCCGACAACACTTTTGCCGCCGGCACCGTGGACATCAGCGCGGGTGCCCAGACTTATACCGTGGCTATCAATAACATGGCCCCCGGAGATTCAATTCCCGGTTCTTTCGTTGTAAAGAATGAGGGCTCGCTGAAATTATGGTACCAGGTAACATCAAGCGCTGCCGGCGCATTGTTCCAAGGCGCTACCCCTGCCGTTGTTGTCCCTCCCGCCACTGAATGGGCAGCACTCGATCCCGGCCAGTCAGCTACTATCAGCTATAATGTATCACTGCCCCTGGCTGCCGGCAACGAATACCAGGGCGTAAGCGGGACTCTTGGATTCATTGTAAATGCAGAGCAGTTTGACAATAACCCCACCCCTGCTCTCTAGACAAAAAAAGGACAACAAAAAGCAACCTTGCAATTTGGTTGCACGGCTACTAATCAAAGAAGGTGGGTTATAAAATGAATAAAAAATTATATTTTATACTGGCGCTGGCTATGGTGGCGGCTTTTGCGGTAAGCGGTTTTACCTATGCCATGTTTACCGATCAGGCGACCAACCTGGAAAAAACCTTCACCACCGGCACCGTGGATATCGACTCTTACCGGGATGGTTTTGACACCATCCCAGGCCCGATGTTCTACACCACCAAAGAAGAAGGGGCCACTCCGACCGACCCCTCTTTTTACGGGCTCAAGCCGGTAGGCGAGTGGGTTCCCGGCAAGACAGTGGTCCGCTCGTTGGTAGTGTACAACCAGGGTACTCTTGACGCGGTCCTGGACCAGATCAGGGCTGAGGTCCAGAGCGATCCGGCAAATATGGCGAGCCAGATGGATGTCGCGGTATACAAGATTCTGCCTCAGTATTTGCCCAACGGGACGCCGTTTGCCCCGCTCCCCGGAGACGACTCTATGGATCAGGATCTTCTTGACCATACCAGCAGCATAATTAACCCGGTAATTCTTTTTAGTAACGCTTTTTTCCACGCTGAAGATTTGGCGCAGGCGCTGATCGAAGCTCAGATCCCTGCAGAGGCTGATCTGTTGTACTGCGGGAATCTTGGCAACCTTACCGACGGTTACGGCTCTTTAAGCCCGGCGGTGAACCTTAAAGCTGCAGGTAATCCCTTTGTAAAACGCGGAGCCCTCCTGGCTTTTGTGGTGCACATGGACATTGACGCCGGCAACTCGTATCAGGGCGCGGATGCCGTATTCGGATTCACTGTCAATGCCACCCAGGCAAGAAACAATCCCTAAGTTTAAAGTTATAGCTGGACGTTCGTTTTACCCGGCAGCCGCTTGCAGCGGCTGCCGGGCATATCAAGTTTAAGGGGCAAACAACCCCTGAGTGATTTTAGGCAGGCAGGATAGCCATCGTGATGACGTTATTCTAACGGGAGAGACGGTTCAATTCCGGCTTGTGTTTTGCTGATCAAGAAAAAAACTGGAGACAGTTCATGGATAATCGAGGTAAATATCGCGCCTTTGTAAACGCCAGCGGAAAACTTATTGGCGCAGCTATATTACTGTTGGTGTCGGCAGTTATGATATCTAATTTATACAATAGGAATAACCCGGAGTACCTGCCGGGGATCGGCCCCTATAAAATGCTGCTGGCCCTCAGCGACAGCATGAAGCCGGTGTTTGCCGCCGGTGACGTGATCATAGTAAACACCTCCGGCAAAAGCGGCTACGGAGAAAAAGATATAGTCACCTTCTGGCGGGCAAAAACGCCCCCCCTGCTCATAACCCACAGGATAACGGGCGCTGAGAAAATAGCGGGCCAGCCGTATTACAGCACCAAGGGGGACGCCAGCAACACCGCGGATGGGTCGGCTGTAGGGCAGGATGAAATACTCGGCAAGTACCTTTTTAAAATTCCTTGTGGCGGCTACTTCGTGAATTTCGTCCACACCGGGGCGGGTTTTACACTGCTTATCTTAGCGCCATTTTTAATCACCGCCTGGTATGAGCTTAAAAATTACCGTTTGAAGAAAAAAAGCGGATAACAGGAGGCTGGACAAGACAATAAACGCGGATATGGAAAGGAGCGCGCCATGATCAGGTTAATCAAAGCAATCGGGCTGCTGTCCTTACTGGCCTTCTGCCTTTCGAGCGGGGCTTTCGGTTATTTTTCATCCCGGGCGGTGTCGCCTGACAACAACATGACCACGGGCATGCTGTATATCGGTAAGGACAAATCCAACAAAGGGGTGCTGGACGGTGCGCTGAACCTGTCGAAGATGCTCCCCGGGGAAACCCCGGTGGAGTTCAAGCTGACGGTGAGGAACGTCGGGGACGTAACTGCTTACCTGAACGGGATATCCGCTTCGATCAGGGAAACCGGTGACAAGTTCATGGCCAACGCCGTCAGGGTGACCTGCACCGGCTCCGGTGGGGAAAAGCTTTACAGCGGCTCTTTGCTCTCCCTTGACGGCAGTGCGGTTCCGACTGGTTGTGAAATCCTCATGGTTCCAGACGAGGCTGTAGTCCTTACCTTCACTTTCCAGCTGGACGCCAGGGCTGGTAATACTTACAAAGGCAGGAAGATTGAAGCCTCCCTCACTGTTCTCGCGGGCCAGGTCCAGGGGCAAAAGCTTGAAACAGATGTGGTGGCGGCAGGGTCGGATATTCAGAATGCCGTTGACATGGCCGCGCCGGGAAGCGTTATCCTGGTACCTGCCGGAAACTACGGCAGGGTTAAAATAGACAGGTCTGATATAACTGTTAAGGCCGGGGA
>CAZPXL010000259.1:0-3123 GCA_964591005.1 uncultured Eubacteriales bacterium | reverse complement strand
CCGATTTCGCAGCCTGCCGACACCCCCACCGAGCCTTCTTTATGCCCTTTGGGGGCGAGGTAGTTGCAGGAGATGACACCGACTTCCGTCATGCCGTAAGAGACGACTATCGGTATGTCAAAGATTTGTTTGAGCCTTTCTGACAGTTTCGGCGGCAGAGGCGCTCCGGTGGACCTGATAAAGCGCAGGGAGGAACCTTTAAGCGGCAGGTTGTTTTTCTCGGCATAATCTGCGAGAGACTGCAGAACTGCCGGTCCTGCAGTGAACCAGGTCGGAGATGTATCTTTCAGCAGGCGGAAAAAAGTGACAGGCTCAAGATTTTCGGCACAAACGGTACTGGCGCCGGCTAAAATTGAAGCCAGCAAAGTGCTGAGGGAAACTGCTCGAAACATAGGGGTTAAAATCAGGTTGCGGTCATCTTTTGATAGTCTTAAAAAGTCAAGTCTATGATCACAAAGGTTGAAGTGCGTTTTGGGAATGATTTTTGGTTTGGCAGTGGTTCCGGAAGTATAGATTAGCATAGCAATATCATTGTTCTTGGCTTTGCAAAATGCAGTTGTGCTGACGCGGTTTTTAGCAATTTCCTGCAGGGACAGTTTTATGATATTAATATCCAGTTCTTTGGCGGCCCGTATGGACGCTTGATCTTTGCTGTCTTCCCCCACTATTAAAAACTCCACCTTCAGCAGTGACATGTAATATTTGAATTCGTCTTCAGAAAAGTCAGGACTTAAAGGGATATAAGTTGCAATACTTGATACACACAAAAAAGCGCAGGCCATATCCATGCCGTCCGGCAGCACCACGGCCGCGCGGTCATTTGTTTTCAAGCCGCAGCCGGTTAAAAACCCACTTGTATTAAGGACTGCATCATTCAGTTGGGCATAAGTCAGCGGCGGACGCCCCGGGAATATTATCGCAGGCGCGTCCGGAGAATTAAGGGCATGTTTTTTGATGAAACTCATTATACTTATTTCGGTCATAGAATATAACTCCCATTAAAAAATATGCTATGGACAATTGTGAGGATTGGCGCCAACCTTTAAGGCTGGATTATAAATGAACAATTAAACGCCGTCTCTATTTGATTATCCCGGCTTCTCTATAGTATTTTTCCGCTCCTTTGTGCAGGGGAAGAACAAGGTTTTGGGTTAATTCTTCCGGCTTCAGGTCCTTTAACGCCACATGGACAGTCCTCAGGTAATCTATGTTCTGGTGTATGGAGCGGGCTACCTTGTAGCCGACCTCATGCGGGGCGTTTTCAGGGATTATAACTACAGTATTGGAGGCAAAGGTGGTAACGTCATTGTCATTAAAACTATAGGTGTTTGCAGGCACAACTCCCTTTTTGTAACCATATTTTTGACAAAGGCTGTCGACCACGGTCGGGTTAATGGATATCAATACCAGGTCCTTATTAACCGCTACCTCCTGAATATTGGGAATTGGGTATAAAGATATATTGGTGAATCCGTCAAGCAGGCCGTCGGTCAGCATATCAGCGGATTCTGCTTTGGTTTTATTAACGATCTCGCCGCCCCATGAGGTAATATCGTCGTAAGTGACGCCGTATTCACCCAGCATCTGTTTGAAAGACTCCTCTGTGGCTGAGCCGACCTGGTCCGCAGAAATCCTTATCTTCACCTTCCCGGCGATAATCTCATCCATCGAGGTGACTCCCAGCTTTTTGTCCACTACCAATTGGAAGTAAGAAGGGTACAGAGTCGCTACTGTAGCGAGATTATCCATCTTTTCATTAAAAGGCGGGACCCCGGAGACAGCAGAGTAGTTCATATTATTGCTTGCCATGCCTAAATCCATCTGGCCGCTGTTCACCCTGACAATATTGGATGCACCGGAACCGGGCACTACTGTCACATTGGAACCCGGGTAGCTCTTGTTAATGCACTCTGATATCCCGTTTGTAGACAGATACAAGATACCGCCGGCGGCGCCGCCGCCAAAGGTCAGCTTAAGGGGCTGGGAATCTACTGCCTGGTTCGCGTGCTGGTTTTGTTTACCGCAGGCTGGTATCACTATTAATAGCAGCAGTAAACATACGATAAGGGAAACACGAGAAATCATTTTCATTAATATCACGCCCAAACTGTAATATTTTTTTTAATATTCGATTTAGATAATTATAATTTCATTTGTGTGGGCCGGAAGCATCAACTATGCATTGTTTCAGCTCTGCTGCCAGGGTGCGGACATGCGGCTCCAGGATCATGTGGTGGTGGTCACCGGGCGTTTTTATCACCCTCAGCCCTCCGGCCAGCTGAGACCACCGGTCCAGCGAAGCGCTCGACGACAGGTAGTGCTCTTCAGGCAGGAAAAAGACTATTTCCCCGTCATAAGGCCGGATCTGGTAATTCCTTGACGAGCACATGATTAACACTTCTTTGTCCATAAAGCGGGCGACTGCCGGCTTACAGCTGTCCGGGGCATAGAGGTAAGTGTAATACTGTGCTGACTGCTTGTATTTTTTAAGCTTGTCTTTAACCTTCCGGTTCAGCAAAGCAGCTAACTTGCGGTTATCAGCTTCACTTATTTCTTTGCGGTTCCTCTTCAAAACATCGGCAAAGCTGTCTTTCCTGGCTTTTGCTTTGCTGTCCAGCATGGCCAGCAGGTGTATTTCCTGCCCTTCCTCCTTTAACCTGCGGGCGATCTCCAGGGCGATGACGCCGCCGCCGGAATGGCCTGCCAGGTAGTAAGGGCCCTGGGGCTGCACGCTGCGTATGTCGGCTGTGTAGCGCTCGGCCAAACCGGCAGTGCTCAGCGGGTGCATGTCACCAAGGCCCTGCGGGTTGAACCGGAGGCCGTAGACCGGCTGGTCGGCTCCCAGGTGAAGGGACAGGTACCAGTAACTTAAGACCTCTCCGTCTTTGGCGTGGATACAGAAAAGGGGCGTTTTGCCGCCTTCGACCTGGATCGGCACCAGGAAGGGGCGCGCGCTGTTTTCTGCTTCAACACTTAGATAGCTGTCAATGCTTTCAGCCAGTTGCTCTACCGTGCCCTTTTCAAAAATTATGGAGAGGGGAATTTTGCGCCCCCAGGCCTCTTCTATGTCTGAAAAAAGGACTGCTGCCAGCAGGGAGTCCCCGCCCAGGTCAAAAAAGTTGT
>CAZPXL010000258.1:0-3153 GCA_964591005.1 uncultured Eubacteriales bacterium | reverse complement strand
AACAAACGGGAAGGAGTGAAACCATGGATTTCCTGAGGCTTATAGAGGAATACCGTTCGCTTGAAAAACAGCTTGCCTGGGAAGGAACTTTCAAGGATTACCTTGAGTTAGTCAGGAAAAAACCGCATGTGAGCCAACTTGCCCATGCCAGGATTTATAATATGATCAGGACCGCCGGGGTGGAGGAGAAAGACAGCATAAAAAGTTACGACTTTTTTTCATCAGAAATTTTCGGCCTGGAAAAAACCCTGGAAAAACTGGTTGAGGAATATTTTCACCCCGCCGCCCGCCGACTGGACGTGCGCAAGCGGATCCTGCTGCTCATGGGCCCGGTCAGCGGCGGCAAGTCAACCCTGGTGGCAATGTTGAAGCGGGGCCTGGAAAAATACAGCCGCACCGGGGAAGGAGCGCTTTACGGGATTAAAGGGTGCCCGATGCATGAAGAGCCGCTGCACCTGATCCCCAGGGAACTGAGAGAAGAGTTTCAGAAAATTTATAACGTGTATATCGAAGGTGAGCTGTGCCCCTCCTGCCGCATGATGGTGGACGTGGAGTACGGCGGCAACATTGAAAAAGTGCCTGTGGAACGGGTGTTTTTATCCGAGGACAACCGTTCCGGCATCGGCACTTTTACGCCTTCCGATCCAAAATCACAGGATATCGCCGACCTGACCGGCAGCATGGATTTTTCCACCATAACAGAATACGGCTCGGAGTCGGATCCCCGGGCTTACCGCTTTGACGGGGAACTTAATATCGCCAACCGGGGCATGATGGAGTTCCAGGAAATGCTCAAGTGTGACGAGAAGTTCCTCTGGAACCTGCTGAGCCTGTCTCAGGAAGGCAATTTCAAGGCCGGCCGTTTCGCCCTGATCTACGCCGACGAGATGATCGTCGCCCACACCAACGAGAACGAGTACAAGAGCTTTATCAGCAACAAGAAAAACGAGGCCCTCCAGTCCAGGATTATAGTCATTAAAATACCGTATAACCTGAAAGTAACAGATGAAGTTAAGATTTACGAAAAACTGATCAAGCAGAGCGACCTGCGCAACATCCACATCGCGCCCCACGCCATGCGGGTGGCGAGCATCTTTTCGGTTTTGTCCAGGCTGAAAGAGTCCAAAAAGCAGGGCATGGACCTGGTTAAGAAAATGAAGCTGTACGACGGCGAGGACGTGGAAGGATTCAAGCAGAAGGACCTGCACGAGCTGCAGAACGAAGCTGTGGACGAAGGGATGAGCGGCGTTGACCCCCGCTACGTGATCAACCGCCTTTCGTCGGCCTTAATCCGCACCTCCACCCAGTGCATTAACCCCCTGGACGTCCTGCGCGCCTTAAAAGAAGGGTTGGACCAGCACCCTTCCATTACCAAGGAGGAGCGCGACAACCTGCTGAACTTCATCTCGGTGGCGCGCAAAGAGTACGACGAAATGGCCAAAAAAGAAGTACAGAAGGCTTTTGTCTACTCTTATGAAGAATCGGCCAAGATCTTGTTTGAAAACTACCTGGATAATGTGGAGGCCTACTGCAACGGCGCAAAACTAAAAGACCCGATCACCGACGAGGAACTGGAGCCGGATGAAAAGCTGATGCGGTCCATAGAGGAGCAGATCGGCATTTCCGAGAGCGCCAAAAAAGCTTTCCGGGAGGAAATACTAATCAGGCTTTCCAGCTACGCCCGCAAAAACAAGCGCTTTGACTACAACTCCCACGAGCGGCTGCGGGAAGCCATAGAGAAAAAACTTTTCGCCGACTTAAAAGACGTCGTGAAAATAACCACCTCCACCAAGACGCCGGACGCCGAGCAGCTGAAGAGGATCAACCAGGTCAGCGCCCGCCTGATCTCAGACCACGGTTACTGCCCCAACTGCGCCAACGAGCTGCTCAGGTACATCGGCAGCCTGCTGAACCGCTAGGGGGGAATAGCCGTGGCAGAAACAAATTTTATCATCACCCGTGAGGACTGGTCCCTGCACCGCAAGGGTGAAATTGACCGGCAGCGCCACAGGGAGAAAGTGCGGGAGGCCATTAAAAAGAACCTGGCCGACATCGTCAGCGAGGAAAGCATCATCATGCACGACGGCCGCAAGATAGTAAAGGTGCCCATCCGCTCGCTGCATGAATACCACTTCCGCTTTGACCACAACAAGCAGAAGCATGCCGGCCAGGGCGACGGTAACAGCAAGCAGGGCGATATAATATTCTCCGAGCCCCAGCAGGGGCAGGGCAAGGGCAAAGGGGCCGGCGACGAGCCCGGGGTCGATTACTACGAGGCGGACATCACCGTGGATGAGCTGGCCGAAATGATCTTTGAGGACCTGGGGCTGCCGAACCTGGAGCAGAAAAAGAAGCCCGAGATGGCTTCCGACGCCCTGGAATTCAGGGATATCCGCAAGAAAGGCATTTCCAGCAACATCGACCGCAAGCGCACCATCATGGAGGCGATCAAGCGCGGCGCCATGAAAGGCGAGGGAGGGCCCCTGGCCATCACACCCGAGGACCTGCGCTTCAAAACATGGGAGGTCACTTATAAATACGAGTCAAATGCGGTAGTATTGGCCATGATGGACACGTCCGGGTCGATGGGTCCCTTTGAAAAATACATCGCCCGCAGTTTTTTCTTCTGGATGGTCCGCTTCCTGCGCACCAGGTACAACAATGTCCATATCGTTTTTTTGGCCCACCACACCGAAGCCAAAGAGACCACGGAGGAAGAGTTTTTTACCAAGGGGGCCAGCGGCGGCACCCGCTGCTCGTCAGCTTACAGACTGGCGCTGGAGGTTATAGAAAAACGATACAGCCCCAGCGACTATAACATTTATGCCTTTCATTTCTCCGACGGCGACAACCTGACTTCAGACAACGAAAACTGTGTCAAACTGATGCACGAGCTGCTGCAGGTATGCAACATGGTGGGTTACGGGGAAATCGAGGGTCCGTATTACTATACTTCCACCCTGCGCAACGCTTTTAAAAAGATCCAGAACGACAAGTTCACCTGCGTCACCGTCAAGGACAAAAGCGGGGTGTACCCCGCGCTGAAGAAGTTTTTCAGCCTTTCGCCCGGAACTCCGGAGAAAAATAATATATAAAATATGAAAAACGATTATCGTGAAAGCCCCTTCGCCAAATTTATACGGCGGGGGGCTA
>CAZPXL010000257.1:0-3171 GCA_964591005.1 uncultured Eubacteriales bacterium | reverse complement strand
ATTTGGCATAAACAAACTGGGGGTAAAGAAATCCTGCCATGACAATAAATAAAGCAGCCAGGACAGAACTGTATAACCACCATGCCGGCCTTGCTTTACCCGTGAAAGTGAAAGCTCCCCATAAAAAAAGCAGGCCGCTGACAAAAGCGGACAACTGGTTTCCAACAACAAAAATAATAGAATGATGCCAGGCCAGGGCTGCAAAGGTCATGGACATCCCAACTGCGCAGAGCGCCCAGCCGGCAGCCCAAAAACCAATGCAACTCTTTTTATCGTGCTTGCTGAGATATACATATAAAAGAGTCAGTATTAAAGCTGTAGTTAAATTTATAATAACGGGTGACATGAAATTGTGTCCTTCCATTTATTATGCCTGGGAGTTGCTTTTTGCCCACCTGTGGTCTGTGCTGATCTGCTCATCAGTCAGGTTGAAAAATCTATACGATATAAATCCGTCCCGGTTTGGCACCGGATCATCCCAGGTGCAGTCCAGGTGATACCAACTTCCATCCAGTTTTACAAGGTTCCACAGATGCGGTCCGTTTGAAGTACCTTCAATGATCCTTGTTTCTATACCGGCCCTGTTCAACATTTTATAAGCCAGCAGCGAATACCCCTGGCACACAGTTTTACCTTTGGCCAGAGCGGCATAAGCCGTGTTTTCGGTAAAAGTCATATCATATGCCACGTTAAGAACAATAAAGTCATGTATGGCCTTTTCTTTTTGATAATCATTCATATCTTCAGTGATAATCTCGCTTAAAATTTCATCAACGCGATTTGTCACAAATTCAGTTTGCTCTTTTGTCTCTAAATACTGCACATTAAAACTTATTGTGACGTCCCCTTCGTAACCTTCATACTTATATGAATATCTGCCGATGGTGTAATGAAAATAATCGTCCTCGCTCATAAACTCTTCAAAGATACTTTTAATCCCGTCTTTTAAAGAACTGGTGTTATTTATATATCTGATGGAAAACGCCTGCTCGCGGTTATTCAAATTATTTCTGATTTCCCGGCCGAGCTCTTCCATGGAATATGCATTTTCATATATATTTCTTTCATAAGATTTGTTTTTTGCACAATACAATTCCCCATCTGTAACCACATCCTGAGCCACTGCTTCAAGGTGAAAGGCAGACAAAAGGAGTGAAACGCTGAAAACAAAACACAAAAACGATTTTTTAATCATAATCCACATCCTCTTTTCATATAAAAAACTCCTCGGTCTCCCAGGAGTTTTCTTAAACCCCAAAGGCAACCGGCTGTCTTTATACAAGACCCTTGGCTTTGCGTCCCTACCTCACGATAGGTTTGCCCTTATCATTTGGAATTCCATTACCTTATTTTACCATTAAAGTTCAGCGGCATAAAGCAATTCTTTTTTAATAAATTTATCAAAGATAGTCCCGGTTAACATCCTGCAATGGTATAGATCTTCATAGGTTTTTCGGATAGACCTCTTTAAATTTTTGAAGTACAGCATATTCTACTTTGGTATAGTTATAATATCGGTAATAATATATATACGGTTTATAGTTTAAATTACTCTTTGCCGAAAAAAGGAATACTGTCAAAACCGGATTCCACCCGGCCAAATACGTTCACGGCGCTTGCCGCCCTTATTTCACCATTGCTGACCGGTGTCCTAAATTTTTAAGACTTCCCTGGCCTTTTTAACAATCTCGTCAGGGTTAAAGGGTTTGGTGATGTAAACGTCCGCCCCCACATCCAACCCCCGGCGCCTGTCAAACTCCTGCCCCTTCGCGGTTAGCATTACTATATATACTTCTTTCATCCCGAGATCATGCTTTACCGCGTGGCATACCTCGAAACCATTCAATTTAGGCATCATCACATCGAGAAAGACAAGTTCGGGTCTCTCCCTGCTGATAGTCTCCAGGGCATTCTCCCCGTTGTCAGCGGTCAGCAGCATAACCCCCTCTTCCTCAATGTCCTCGAGCGTCTGCTTTAAAAGAAGCCTTATGTGCAGTTCGTCGTCAACAATCAGGATTTTCTTCATCTTGACCTTCCTCTTCTATTAAAATCCGGTTGTCATCGTAAGCTTTAAAAAACGCTTCGACAACCTTGGGATCAAACTGTGTTCCTGAGTTTACCCTGAGCTCATCGAAAGCTCTGGCCAGTTCCATTTTTTTTCTGTACGGCCGGTCGGTTGTCATGGCGTCAAAAGCATCCACGACTGAAATTATCCTGGCGATAATATCTATTCCGTCGCCCTTCAGCCTGTCCGGATAACCGCTGCCGTCGTAACGCTCATGGTGGTGTTTGACGCCTGGAATAACCCCCTTAAGGTGTCTGATATGGTCGAGGATTTCCTCCGCATAGATGGTGTGCATCTTGATATCCTCAAACTCGTCGGCAGTCAGTTTCCTTTTTTTAAGCAGCACACAGTCCTTTATGCCTATCTTTCCGATATCGTGCAGCACTGCCGCCAGTTCAAGGCGTTCTATCTCCAAATCGGAAAGCCCCAGCACCCTTCCGACAGCCACACTGTAATTCATCACTCTTTTTGTGTGTCCACCGGTATAGGGGTCCCTTTTTTCAATAGTCTCAGCCAGGGTGTGGACTGTTGTCAGGAATGTTTCCTTCAAGCTGTCATAAAGCCTGGCGTTTTCAATATCGGCCGCCGCCTGGAAGGCCAGGGCCGATAACAGCTTCAAGTCTTCTGCCGTATAGTGAACCGGCTCTTCACTGCTGATATATATAACCCCGATAACCCTGTCTTTTATTTTCAGAGGAGCGCACATCAGGGAACTGACCCTGATCGCCCCGCTGACATACCTTGCGTCTGACATGATATCATTTACTATTTCCGCCCTGCCGTTCAGGACCACACTTCCCGCGATTCCTATACCTATTTTCAGACCTTCCCCGGGGTGGAGCTCTCTGCCCGAGGAGGCTAACAGTTCAAACATTCCGGTTTCTTCATTTTTCAGCATAACCGATATGTTATCCGCCTTAATGAGCCTCTTTGCTTCATCGGCAACAAGCTGGGCGGCCTCTTTGGGGTCCAGGCTGGCTGTCAGCTTTTCGGCGATGTCATAAAGCAATGTGATTTCCTTGTACTTTTCAAGGGTTTCACGGCCGAGGGCCTTTTTTTCCAGCTCAAGGTTAGCCAGGCACGAAAGCAGAGAGGCCAGGACCGAC
>CAZPXL010000256.1:0-3219 GCA_964591005.1 uncultured Eubacteriales bacterium | reverse complement strand
AGATTTGATCCCCATTAGACCTTGATTTATTGTCTCGGTTTATTCTACTCCCGAAGATACTCGGCAAAGGAAACTTAAAAATTTAAGGGCATCTTCCTGTCTCCCCCTAATTACAATATTGATTTGATTTTCAAAAAGCTTCTGTGTAAAATGCAATTAATTATCAAAACAGGTTTTGAGTCAAAAGCGTATTTTTCACATTACATATAGTGGTTCGAAAGCAGAAGATGATGAACGAATCAAAAGAAAAGGAAGTGCTTGAGTGGGATTGTTGTTCATTCCCCTGCGGAGATTCTTGTTGCCAATACGGTGTCGATGTATTCGCGCACGAAAGAGATCTCTTGATCTCTGTCGGGAAAGCCACAGCATCTGATTTCTTGAGGCCGAAGACTGATAAGACCGGGACCATAATGTATCGAACTCGGACAGGGACACGTGGTTGCGTCTTCCTGCTGGATGAACGCGGCTGCCGTTTGCATATTTCCGGCCACAAGCCATCGGTATGTCGCGAGTGGCCTCGCACTTTCCAGGAAGCAAAGCGCGCAGCCAGCAAGGATTACTTGCCCTGCTTCCCGCATCGTTATCATCAGGAATAAACGGGTGATTAGGAGAATCTTCGATTCTTAAGGAAAGATATTGTTTATTATTCGTTCGCTGCCGAATTCAATCCCGGCAAGGCCCGCCATGAAAAAATAAAAGGGTTTCGGTATTCTCACAACCGAAACCCTTTTGTATCAGATTTCTCTCCCAATCATTCGAGCAAGGAGAGCATCAAAATCAAGCAGTCCCCGACGGACATTATTTCTTGCTCTTGGCTATTTCCTCTTCACGCAGAATCTTGCGCAGAATCTTGCCGACGGCGGACTTCGGCAGTTCTTTGCGGAATTCAATCAGCTTCGGCACCTTATAGGGCGCGAGTTTTTCCTTGCAGAAAGCAATAATTTCCTTGTCGGTTGCTTCTACGCCCTCTTTCAGCACGATAAAGGCTTTGACGGTTTCGCCGCGATAGGCGTCCGGAACACCGGCGGACACCGCCTCGGCAATCTTAGGATGCTGATACAGCACCTCGTCAACCTCCCGGGGATAGATATTGAACCCGCCCGCGATGATCATGTCTTTCTTGCGATCAACGATATAGATATAACCATCTTCGTCCATCTGGGCGATATCGCCCGTGCTGAGCCAGCCATCCTTGAGCTGGATGGCCGTTTCTTCGGGATTATTCCAGTATTCCTTCATAACGGTAGGTCCTTTGAACAGAATCTCTCCCGGCTCGCCCTGCTTGACATCAGTAAGACCCTTTTCCAGATCCACCAGGCGAAGCTGGTTGTCGGACTGCGGACAGCCGATGGAACCCGGCTTATGACGAAGAATCGGAATACTGATGCCCACCGAAGCGGTTTCGCTCATACCCCATCCTTCATTGAAGAAGATGCCTATATCTTTGACTCTCTGAATCAGTTCCACGGGCATGGGGGCGCCGCCAGTGCTCAACAGCCGGATGCGTGACCCCAGATCAAGCTCTGTAGCCTTGGGATGGTTAACAATGGCTGTTACCATCGTCGGTACGGTGGGGAAATAGGTGATTTCTTCCTGAGTGGCCATGACGGCCATAAATTCTTCCAGATCGAACCTCGGAAACAGCACCTGAGTGGCGGCATTTAACATGCCCCAGTTCATGGAATAAGTATTGCCGTAGATATGAAAATAGGGAATGGCGCCGATGACAGCCCGTTTTGCGTGGGGAACGTAGGTGGTAATTGAATTTCCCCAGAGGGTGCCCTGAAAGGCCGCACTGACAACATTGGCATGCGTCAGCAAGGCCCCTTTCGGCAGACCCGTCGTCCCCCCTGTAAACTGGATCAGGGCGGGATCTTCGGAAGTGACCTCAACCCTGGGCAGACTTTCGCTGGTAGTGCTCTCGATGATTTCCGAAAAATGTTTCCAGCCTTCTTCCAGGTCCAGATCTTTTGCCGTGCTGACCGGGAAGCCCTGGATATAGTCCGTCACCTTTGTGATAATCACGTTTTTCAGACCTAGTTCTTTGGCCAGGGGCCGCATCACGGGCAGAACCATGTCAAAGGTAAAGAGGGTCTGCAAACCCGAATTTTCCATCATGAATTTCAATTCGTCATGCGTGTACATCGGATTCATATTTACGACGATCGCGCCCACGGACATTGTTGCATAATAGGCGATGATGTACTGGGGACAGTTGGGAAGGGCCAGGCCGACACGATCGCCTTTTTTAACGCCTGATTTAATCAGGGCGTTGGACATGCGCAAGATCTGGGACCGGATTTGACGGAACGTCATCTGAGATCCATAAATATTCGTTGCAGCCTTATGAGGGTACATGGCGGCGGCAAGGTGTACAAGGTTCTGTACAGGAATCTTCGGATACTGGATCGATGATGGGACATTGTAATCGTAACACTTCAGCCAGGGTTTTGTTTCCATAAACGTGGTTCCTCCTTAAAATAGCATGTTTCTGCCCGCCTTTATCAAGATCATGCTTAAGTAAAGACGGTGACAGTAATTGTATTACATATTCCAACCCAAAGTTACTCATACACAATAATTACCGCATATTCAACATATATAATTTTCTTTTTAATGTTATATTTCAAATAGTTACATATTTTCCATAAAATATACGTATGTATTTTATCTACGCCTCTTCCGGACGATTACCATCCTTGAACAAAGACGAATTCTTTATTTTACTACAATACGGGTTCCTTACGAAAAAGGGACTGCGGAAAAACATCCGCAATCCCTTTACCTTACCCAATTTGTCTTCAACCGGATGTATTGATTCTATTCTTTATACATATCCTCGATGATGTTGCTGAAATTGGACAGAACGACCTTTCGCTTGACTTTGAGCGTGGGAGTAAGTTCGCCGGTTTCCTGGCTGAAAGGGCGGTCGATAAGGGTAAAACGTTTGATCTGCTCAACACGGCCCAGTGGTTTGTTCAACTCGTCAACCGCCTCGTTGAATTTTTTGACCACCTCCGGATTGACGACAAGTTTCTTCGGATCGGTTTCGGTGATGTTTTTTGATTTAGCCCAATTAATCAGTTCGGGGAAGCAGGGTACAATGAGGGCCACCAGGAATTTCCTCTTGTCGCCGATGATCGCGATTTGTTCAATGAGCGGGTGGATGGCAAATACCCCCTCAATGACCTGGGGCGAAACATTTTTGCCGCCCGCGGT
>CAZPXL010000255.1:0-3250 GCA_964591005.1 uncultured Eubacteriales bacterium | reverse complement strand
CCATGGCGCAGCCCTGGTCAATGTCGATGGTGTTGTTTACAAAAACAGCTTCCGGTACCGGGTTATGGGCGTATACTATAAGGGCCTCCCCGCTGTAGTCCTGGGCCCAGTCCCGCCGCACCGGGAGGCCCTCTTCTGTTACTTCCCCGCTGACATCGCCAAAAAAGCAGAAGTTTCTTACCTTCTCAGTTACCTCACCGATCATTTCCTCCTTGATCCCGCCGTGAGAAACCACCAGTCTGCCCCTGTCCAGGATCAGGTACGGCGGCGCTTCCCGGTAAAGGTTGAAAAACTCTTCCCTGAAATACTCTCTCTCGTCTTCCGGCAGCCCATTTATTTCCGCGACAGTTTTTTCAAGGCCGTTGGCAATTTTAACATTTCTGCCCTCCAGGTAACGGCAAAGCTTGCGGCAGTGGTTCCCGCGAATATAAAAAGCGCTGCCCGCGTCCACCATGTGCTTGACCAGCCAGAAACTGTCCAGGCTGCGGGGTCCCCGGTCGGTGATGTCTCCGAGAAAAACAGCCTTCCGCTTCTCGGGGTGGGTATAATAGTTAAACCGCTTCCGGTAGCCCAGCTTCTGCAGCAGCATTTCCAGTTCGTCGCAGCAGCCGTGCACATCCCCTATAATGTCAAAAGGGCCGGGCAGGGTAACCTCATGGCTGTTAATCTTTATTTCATAAGAAGAGTCAATGATATCATGTTCAGAAATAACGTGGACAGCGTCGAAGCCTTCACCGCGGACAGTATTTAACGCACGCCGGAGTTCTTTGTGCATTTTAGAGATCACAGACTTAATCACCCGCCGCTCTCTGCCGGCGTTCCTGGCCAGGCAGATCTCCTCCGGCAGGTCAAAAACAAGCAGGGTGACGTTAAAGCTGTACTTCCTGCCAATATTTAATAGTTCCCGGCGCGCTCTTTTGGTCAGGGCGGTGGAGTCGGCCACTGTGAACCGGCCCAGGGACAGGCGGCGCTCAATGATATGGCGAAAAAGCCTGAACGCTTCGCCGGACGCCGCCATGTTTGTTTCAGAGTCGCTGGCAACCACGCGGCACTGGTCCGAAGACACTATCGCCGAGTCCATAAAAAAACGCGAGGCAAATGTCGATTTACCGCAGCCGGGCACGCCGCATAACACCAGCAGGGTAGTCCGGGGCAAAGAAATAAAGGCCATCCAACCACCTCCCAAGGGAAAACAAGGGGACGTTCTTTTTGTTTCATTACTGTTCTGTCAGAATATACAGGACGGTCCTCCTGCCTTATTACAATTCTAGCCTTATAAGCTTTTCTTTATCCTAATATCTTATATTATCAATAATACATCTACAAAACTTACCTCAATATAACATTATATTACAATTTTCCCGAAGGTAATATTTCGATTAATGTTGAATAACGGATACAATATGCAAAATATTGCATAGTTTGATTTTACTTCGGGGGTTTATAATGTTTTCTTTTTTTCGTGATCTCATCAGGGATATAGCAGGGCGGAAACAGGTTAAAGAAGCGCTGAGGGAGTCGGAGGAAAGGTACCGGACTATTTTCGACACCACGGGGACAGCGACAATAATCGTAGAGGAAGATAATACTATTTCACTGGTCAATTCCGAATTTGAAAAGCTTACAGGATATTCAAAATTTGAAATAGAAGGAAAGAAAAAATGGTCTGATTTTATTCCGAAAGATTATCTGGAGATGATGAAAGAGTACCGCCGGTTGAGAATGATCGACCCTGATTCCGCTCCCAGGAACTATGAGATCCAGTTTGTCAACCGGGAGGGTAAGACCAGGGATATAATGCTTACCATCAACATGATCCCTGGAACCAAACAGAGCGTGGCTTCCTTTTCAGATATAACTAAACGCAAGCGGGCTGAGGGAGCACTGCGGGACCAGTCACTTTTTCTGCAGCGCCTGATAGACAATATCCCAAACCCCATATTTTACAAGGATGCTAATGGACTGTACCGGGGCTGCAACAAGGCTTGTGAGGAGTATCTCGGCAGAACTAAAGAGGAGATAGTCGGCAAGTCAGTTTATGATATCTATCCCAAAGACATGGCTAATAAGTACTATGAGATGGATTCGGCTTTGTTCCGGGAGCCGGGCGTCCAAATCTACGAGTACTCCTTATTGTATGCCGACGGCACCAGGCACGACGTTATCTTCAACAAAGCCACGTACACTAATACCGACGGCACCCCGGCCGGACTGGTTTGTGCTGTAGTAGACATCTCCGAGCGCAAAAAAGCAGAGGAAGAAGTACGACAGTCCGAAGCCCTTCTAAGATCCATTGTAGAGAGTCCCAAGAACATAATAACGTTTTCCCTGGATAAAAATTACCGCTATATATTTTTTAATAAAGCCCATCAAGACACAATGAAGAACATCTGGGGGGCCGGTATCAAGCTGGGCAAAAACATACTCGAATATATCGCTTACCCTGAAGACAGGGAGAAAGCAGCTGCAAATTTTGACCGGGCTCTGTCCGGGGAGCACTTCAGTGTAATTGAGGAATACGGCGACGAAAAGCTGAACCGCAGCTGCTGGGAGAATTTATACAGCCCAATCGTAATAGAAACAGGACAAATCATAGGGGTAACTGTTTATTGTAACGATATCTCAGAGCGTACCCTAGCCGAAAGAAAACTGCGCGCAGCCAACCAGAAACTACTGGATATTATCGACTTCCTACCCGACGCCACATTAGTCGTTGATAAAGACAGGAAAGTTATCGCCTGGAACAAGGCCATCGAGGAAATGACCGGGGTTAAAAAAGAGGAGATGCTCGGCAGGGGAGACTACGCTTACGCGGTGCCGTTTTACGGCGAACCCAGGCCGATCCTGATCGACCTTGTATTGATGCCCCAAAAAGAAATTGAGGACAAATACGATTATATCATCAGAAGCGGCGGCACTCTCATCACTGAAACAGACGTACCCTTCACCTACAAGGGCAAGGGCGCGTTCCTGTGGGGTATAGCCACCCTGCTGCTCGACACCGACGGGAATGTTATAGGCGCCATTGAATCCATAAGGGACGTCACCGATCACAAAAACACTGTGGAGGCGCTGCGTTTGTCAGAGCAGCGTTTCTCTAAAATATTTAACACCAGCCCCAGCCTGATGTGCATCAGCACGGTTGAAGAAGGCCGCTTTGTCGAGGTCAACGACCGTTTCCTGCTCGTGACAGGTTACAGCCGCGAGGAAGTAATAGGCCGTACATCATCTGATATCAGTTTTTGGGTAA
>CAZPXL010000254.1:0-3253 GCA_964591005.1 uncultured Eubacteriales bacterium | reverse complement strand
GACGCGGGTGATTATGAAAAATACTCCTACGATAATTTTAACCGGGCCGTCAGCAGGGTGTACCATTTGTACCAGGAGAAGCTGAGGCGGAACAACGCTGTCGATTTTGACGATCTTATATTTTACACGGTGCGGCTCTTCCGGGAGTATCCCCAGGTGCTGGCGTACTACCAGGACCGGTTCCGCTATATACTGGTCGATGAATACCAGGATACTGACCACGCCCAGTATGTTTTTGTAAACCTGCTGGCAGGCGCTCACCGCAACTTGTTCGCGGTGGGGGACCCTGACCAGGGAATCTACAGCTGGCGGGGCGCGGATATTAAAAATATATTAAGCTTTGAAAGAGACTACCCCGAGGCGGCTGTAATAAAGCTTGAACAAAATTACCGTTCAACGGGGCAGATCCTGGAAGCGGCCAACCACATTATCAAAAACAATGAAAATCGCAGGGAAAAGCGCCTGTGGACCGCGGCCGGCCCCGGCCCCGGCCTGGTAAACTTTTTTTGCGAAGACGAACATACCGAGGCTGATTATATTGCAAGGAAAATTTTCCGTATAAAAGAAATTGAAAACAGGCCTTACCGTGATTTTGCCGTGCTGTACCGTACTCACGCCCAGTCGCGGGTAATTGAGGAGATTTTTGTCCGGGCGGGCCTGCCTTATACAATCATCGGGGGGTTAAAATTTTACGCCCGGAAAGAGATAAAAGACATACTGGCCTATTTGAAGCTGATCGTGAACAATAGAGACGCGGTCAGCCTGTCCAGAATAATAAATGTGCCCAGGCGCGGTATCGGGCCGGCCTCTTTCAGCAAAATCATGTCTTTTGCTGAAGCACAAGACATTACTCCGGTCGAAGCCCTTGAAAGAGCAGCTGAGATCGACGGGCTTTCCGCCAAAGTCAGGGCCGCGTGCAGTGACCTGGGCCTGATGCTCCGGCGCTTAACAGAAGAGATCCCTGATACGGCGGTCACCGACCTGGCCAGGGAAGTAATGGAAAAAACCGGGTACCGGAAGGAACTGCTGGACGAAAATACTGTGGAGTCGCGCACCAGGCTGGAAAACCTGGATGAGTTTATCTCCGGCACCATGGAGTTTGACAGGGATGCCGAGGAAAAGGGGCTCAGGAGCTACCTTGAGAACATAGCCCTGGTGACCGACCTGGACAAGTATGACGCTGAAAGTGACCAGGTTTCCCTGATGACACTGCACAGCGCCAAGGGACTGGAATTCCCGGTGGTATTTCTGGCCGGGCTGGAGGAAGGTGTTTTTCCCCATTCCCGCTCGCTGCTGGAACCCGGCGAACTGGAGGAGGAGCGCCGCTTGTGTTATGTGGGTGTGACCAGGGCCATGGAGCGCCTTTACCTCACCCACTGTTGGAAGAGGACTCTCTTTGGAGCTGAGCGTTACAATAAGGCGTCCCGCTTTCTTGAAGAAATCCCGCCCCGCCTGCTGAACAACGACGACTACCTTGATGAATCCAATGAAAAACGGCAGCCCGGAACTAAAAGGGCAGGAGTCAAAGGCGCCAAAAATATTTCAGATGCACAGAAGTACATACTCGGTGACAGGGTCAGGCACTGTAAATGGGGCCAGGGCCTGATCGTAGGTGTGCGGGGCGAGGGCGACAACACCGAGTACCAGGTGGCCTTCCCGGACCAGGGCATAAAAGTGCTGCTGGCGAAGTACGCGCCGCTGGAGAAGGCGGATGACAGCTGGGACGAATAACTCAGGTTTTTGTCTTTTGGCAATACTATAGATAGACACGTGCGGAGGAATTATGGAGCGACTCCTGATTGTGGCCGCTCTTACGGCGGTTATCCATTTTATTAATACCCTGGCCTACGCGGTGCGCATATCGGGTGTCCGCACCCGGCGGCTGGCCACGGCCCTGTCTCTTTTTAACGTGATATTTCTTGTGGCCAGCACCGCCAATACTATTCAGGCCCCGATCCTGGCCTCAATTGTAGAGATGGTAATTAAAACCGGGCAGACGCAGGTGGGGGTCAGGGTGACTGACGCGCAGCTGATTAACAGCGCCGCCTACCAGGCGCTGCTGGTCTCGCTCAGCCAGAATATACGGATAGTGATCATTGCCGCGACCGTGGGTACTATAATTGCCGCGGCCCTGATCCCCGCTTTTGTGAATATATTCAACCGGGCGATCTTCATATTTGAAGAGACGGGTTCGGTGCCCCGGATGCTGGGTCAGATTATTGTTTCACCCCGCAGGTTTATGAAAATCAGCGGGCAGATTTACCTGCCGGGCAGGAGTACTTTTAAAATTGCGTCAAAAAGAAAAATGGCCATCCCCAAGACCTTCTTATTCTTAAATATTATTGTTACAGGCGTGTATACTACCGGGGTCCTTTCGGCCATTTACGCGGGGGCGCTGTTTCCCGGTTTTCGCTCCACCGCCACCCTGCTTTCGGCTGTCGTGAACGGCGTGGCCACAATTCTCGCTGCAACGGTGGTCGAACCCACCGCCGCGGCTATTACCGACCAGGCAATACGGGAAGACAGGGGCGAAGAAGATGTGAAACAAATGGTTTTATACCTGACACTTACGAGAATAGTGGGCACGGTATTCGCCCAGCTGATTTTCTTGCCTTCAGCCTACTTAGTTAAATATGTCGCTTCACTGCTTGCGTGATGGGACGTGAGATATGAGACGTGAAACGTGAAATTTCAGGCATTCCTCTGGGGTTGTAAGACAACTGGGATGTGGGACATGAGATGGTAAATTTATGTTCCAATTGGAGGTGTAAGAATGGAGCAGGATATTGAGCGGGTTAAGGAGAGGATTGAAGCCTTGAGCGAAGAGATCGAGGCTCATAATTACCGCTATTATGTTATGGACGACCCGACCGTATCAGATGCCAGTTACGATAAAATGATCAGAGAACTGGAAAAATTAGAAAAGCAGTATCCCTCTCTGGCCAGCCCTTATTCACCCACGCAAAGGGTCGGCGGGCGGCCCAGGGAAGGATTTACCACGGTGCGCCACATCTCCCCGATGATGAGCCTGGCCAATGCTTTTGATGAAGGAGAGTTAAGGGATTTCGACCGGCGGGTGCGACAGGCGCTGCCCGGGGAACCTGTCAGATATGTTATAGAGCCAAAAATCGACGGCCTGGCAGTTTCGCTTTTTTATGAAAACGGCCTTCTGTCAAGAGGAGCCACCCGCGGTGACGGCGCCACAGGTGAAGATATCAGCGAAAACTTAAAGACCATAAGAAGTGTGCCGCTG
>CAZPXL010000253.1:0-3271 GCA_964591005.1 uncultured Eubacteriales bacterium | reverse complement strand
GGATATAGCTGATTTCCTGGGCATCAGCCGGGAAGATTTTGCCTCCGCCCGCCAATCGGGCCAGTCAATAGTCCAAATTGCCGGTGAAAAAGGAATCAGCGAAGAGCAGTTGGTGGACTATTTAACACAAAAGTTTAACGCTAATATCGATCAAAAAGTCGCCGCGGGCAAAATTAACGGGGAGCAGGCCGACAAGCTGAAACAATCCATGGCCGAGCGGGTCAAGGAAGACTTAAACCGTACTGATACGGGACCAAAATTCAGCGATAAAAGTAAAATGGGATCCAAAGATGGGGCAGGCTTGGAAAAACCCATGGGCCGCGGGTTGGGATACATGGCGGATTTAGCCCATTACCTTGGCGTCAGCCAGGAAGAATTGATTGCCGCGCGGCGGTCCGGCAAGTCAATAGTCCAGATTGCCGGTGAAAAAGGCATCAGCGAAGGGCAGCTTTTGGACTACATGGCTCAAAAATGTGGTGAAAGAATAGATCAGCAGGCAGCAGACGGCAAGATAACCAGTGAACAGGCCGAAAAGCTGAAACAGTCCTTAACCGAAAGGATTAAAGCCGAGCTGAACAGAACGGAAACAGGGTTCTGAAAGAAGCAAAACTGAAAAGCCGGGGTAATCCCGGCTTATATATTTAAGATAACCTGCACCTTACGAAAATATCCTGCAGGCGGGAAATGATTTCGGCTTCAGCCTAAAAAATGCGGTTTACCGGGGGAGTTTGCCCAGCAGTCGCCATATAAAACGGTGCGCACTGTGCGGGAAGGCGGTTGGTTCGGCAAACATCAGAATGCAGTGGCCGTGAATGACATTGATGCCGTTCTCCTGGCAATATTCTATAGCATCTCTTGATTCCGCTCCCTGCTGGAGCCAGATACGGCTTATTCCAGCCGCCACCGCGTCCCGCGCCACTTTACCCGCCTCAGCGGGAGGAACCACTATTACAGCGCCCTCAATACCATCAGGCAGTTCTTTCAGGCTGGTATAGCATTTATCCCCTTCGAAATCATCGATGTTAGGGTTCACCGGGAACACGCGGTAGCCTTTTGCCTTGAGCTCCCGATAGGCAGTACTTCCAAACTTGTTTTTCTTCTTTGAAACACCCACTACCGCCAGAGTCTTCTGGGATATAAAATCATCTACCGCGGCTTTGGTCGTCATCTTCCCTCTCTCCTTTATTAAACAGGCCTGCATATTCACCGTAACCTTCTCTTCCAAGGTCTTCTTTCGGTATGAACCTGAGGGCTGCTGAATTAATACAATAACGAGTTCCGCCCGGAGCCGGTCCATCGTCAAAAACATGCCCCAGGTGCGAATCAGCTGACTTGCTGCGCACCTCGGTGCGGACCATAAAATGGCTCAAGTCTTTTTTCTCAACTATTTCCCCGGTGTCGAGGGGCCTGGTGAAGCTGGGCCAGCCGGTGCCCGAATCAAATTTATCTTTTGAACTGAAAAGCGGTACGCCGGAGACGACATCAACGTAAATGCCTTCCCTCTTGTTATCCCAGTATTCATTCTTAAAAGGCGGCTCTGTGGCGTTTTTTTGAGTAACATTGTACTGAATCTCAGTTAATATTTCTTTTTTCAGTGTACCATCAGACCTTTCTATATAGACTTGTTCGATGTGATATATAACTTCACTTACTCCAGTGTTTTTCGATAAATATATCACGACCGGAGCCCCTGCGGTACTGTTTGTAGTGACCGGGGTTCTTCTTGTGATAGTCGTGGTGGTAGTCCTCTGCGGGATAAAAAGCGGCGGCGGGAAGGATGTCCGTCACAACGGGCCTGTTAAACCTGCCGCTGTTGTTAAGAGCCTTCTTTGAAGCTTCCGCTTTTTCTCTTTGCGTCTGATCATGGTAAAAAACAGCGCTCCGGTAGGACGGCCCCCGGTCAAAAAACTGGCCGCCCTCGTCTGTGGGGTCGATCTGCCGCCAGAAGATTTCCAGCAGTTCATCATAACTGATCAAACCTGGGTCGAAGGTAACCTGCACCGCCTCGCAGTGCCCGGTCGCATTTGAACAGACCTCCCGGTAAGTGGGGTTTTCTTTATGCCCGCCCGTGTAGCCCGGGATAACCTCAATAACGCCTTTCGCTTCTTGAAAGGGCGCCTCCATGCACCAGAAACATCCCCCCGCGAAAGTAGCTGTCTCATAACGCCGCTCTTCGTTAGAACCGTCCACAGTCACCACTCCGTTTTTTTCATCTTAAAGCTCTTCCAGGTAATTTCTTAGTTCAACCAGGTGCATTTTTTCTTCCTCGAGCAAATCATATAAGATTTTTTTTATTTTTTCGGAACGAATCCTTGTTGTCAGCTCGTGAAAGATCAGGATCGCGTCCTTTTCAGCCTGGATCCCTAAGGCTACGACGTCCTTTAATGAATGCAGGCCGCCCGCGAAGTCTTCCACTCCGGTCAGTTCCGGGAAAACGCTGTCTTTCTGAATTGACCTTAAGTAACTGGAGCTTTCTACGTCCAGCGTTTCGTCGTAACTGTAACCCATGATAATTTTCTCGAAAAGCTTTCTGTGTTCTTTTTCATCCTCCGCCAGCTTTATAAGCATCTGTTTTTGTCTGACATCATTTACTCTTTCCGCCAGGGTGGAATAAAATTTATAACCCTTTTCTTCCATCGACAGTGCTATCCTGGCGATATCACTCAGCTTGATTTGTTTATTCATAATTAACAGACCTCCGTAAGCTGAAGTTTTTATTATAATACCATATCCTGCTAATTATTTTAAAAAATATTCCAGTTTGTTTTTTAACTCTTAAATTAATTCGATACCTTGTAAAATACTGGCAAACTCTGAAAACATTTCATAATATAAACAAAAATTTAAGTGAAGGAGTCTGCAGTAATGGATAACAAGAGATTAAATTCAAGGACCGCCAGGGCGGTCATGCGGGGAGGGCCTCTTTGCCCGCAAATAACCGGTGTCGTTTATTTTTATGATGTCCCCGGCGGCGCCTGGGTCTATGCCGACGTGTCCGGGCTGCCGCCTTATCAGCCTGCCGGGAACAGCAGGCCGTCGGTTGGTCCCCACGGCTTCCATATACATGAACACGGGAACTGCACAGTGGGCGACCCTTCTGACCCGTTTCAAACCGCCGGTGGACACTGGAATCCCAATAACCAGCCTCACGGCAACCACGCGGGCGATTTCCCGGTCCTGTTCTCAAATGGGGGGCGGGCTGTAATGGGGTTCTTTACAAACAAGTTCAGCGTCTCGCAGGTAACCGGCAGGTCTGTAATAATCCATGAAA
>CAZPXL010000252.1:0-3308 GCA_964591005.1 uncultured Eubacteriales bacterium | reverse complement strand
CCGGTCAGAAGGTTGTCGTAATACCGCAGCTCCAGGAGCTGGGAGTTGGCGAATTCAAGCAGGTCGGGTATGTCGTTGCTGCCGGTGGAGTCGTAAACAAGGGCGGAGTCCCAGGTTATGATAGTGAGGTCGTCTTTGCCGTAGGAAAAGGAGTTGCGCAGGGTCTCCCGGCGCGCCTGTTCACTGAGGGGCTCGCGTTCGGCAAGGAGAAGGGGGGCGGGATCCCAGCTGTGATCACAGTCCCGGAAGTAGTAGACTGTAAAGTCTTCGATAAAACCGTTATAGGCTTCCTTAACCAGGGCGCCCGAGAGGGTTTTGCGGGTAGTTTCAAGCATGCTGACAAAAACGGGTTCAATGTTGTCGTCATTGTAAAGGTCGATCGCCAGGTCCATGATTTCTGTGTAGCTCGCGCCTTCACTTAACGGGATGCGCATAATTATCCCTATTACCCCCAGGTCGTAGATTTTGCCTGTGAAGGACGCGTTTATATTCCGGCGGCCGATCGCCACCTGGCAATCACCGAGCTCCACTGCTACCGGAGGGTTCTTGAATTGTATGGATTTCGGCCTGATCCGGGAGAGGCGCATCCGTGATGCCTGGTGCCCGTGGGCCAGGATCTCCTCAACCTTTTCAAGGTTTATTTCCTCTGCTGTGTCGAACAGGCGGTATACCCAGATTGAATTTTTCATGTCCTTTTCACTCTGCCATATGGTTTTTATTTTGCAGCCACAGTGTTGTCGCCGCGGCTGTGAAAGTACAAAACATTGCTTTCAGGTGCCAACAAGCGCTACCTTAATAAACACACAATGTCACCGGAATGGGGAGACGCCGGCTAAAGAACGGGGACACACCTATCATATGTCGGCAGACTCGTATTGTAACAAAACATACTATGACAGCGGAATGGGGACACACCTCTCTCACAAGCATTCCTGCATACCGAGGAATGTCCCCGATTTTAAATGCCGAGGATGTCCCCGATGTTAGAAGCTAAGAGCTACCTCGTCGCGGTCCAAACGGCTTCTTACAGCGCGCACTCTTTCAACAAGAGCGGGATTCCCGGCCGCCGCGCGCTCTACCTGGCGGAGCATGTCAATTTCCCTTCTGAAGATCGAGAAAATATCACCGGGCTGGAGTGAAGACATTTCAAGCAGTTCATTAAAGCTGGCGCCGTTATACCAGGCATAGGCCAGGGAGCCGGGCACGCTGGACCAGATGCAGAATCTTTCGGGCACGCCCATTTTAAGCAGGTTCCGCTTTAGTAAAGCGGTTTCATGCAGCGCGGGCAGATCCAGTCTGGCCACATGGGTGTTTTTACCCGGGATGTATTCAATTCCCGCCATTACAGCGGCAACTTCAGCCGGGTCGGCCTCTTCAATCAAACCTGAAAAAGCGAGTTCCGTAACCAGTATTTCCTGCACGTGCAGTTCCAGCGCGAATAAGCCCCTGGGGTAAAACTCGCGTTCTTTCATATATCCCAGCTCTTCCAAAAGGCTGCGGACTTCTTTATACTCAATAAAAATTGAGTTGGCGTTTTCTGTGACTACCTTATATTCTTCTTTGAGCAGGCGTAAATAATTCTGTGATTGTTTAAGGTTCTCAGATGTGACGCGGCACTTTTCCGTATCACGGCACTTTTTGGGCGTGAATGAAGATAATTGTTTCTGGAGGAGCTCTTTTTCTTTGTTCCTGCCTTTCCAGCGGAGCCGCTTCAGCTGCCTGCGCGCTTTAACCCGCTCCAAAGGGCACGCCAGGGTCTGGCTTTCCGGGCAGACAGACAGCTCTGCGATACGTTCCGAGACTATTTTAATTTCCAGTTCGAGGACGTTCTTTCGCTTTTTGAGCTGGTGCATTTTGAAATTGCCGTTTAAGAAGTGCTTTATTTCATCATCATTTTTATAACGCAGCAGGCTTAGTACGGTATTGGGAGAAATGGTCAACCTGCCTGTTACCGGTTCTACTTCCTTCTCTTGGAAAAAGCCTGTTTGTTCCGGAAAACGGCTGTCAATACGGATAAAAACATGGCCGACCTGGTCGAAACCGCGCCGCCCGGCCCGTCCCGCTATCTGGAAAAATTCCCTGTTTTGAAGGATGCGGAAGTCATGGCCGTCCCATTTCCTGGTAGAGTCGAAAACGGCGCTGGCAGCCGGAAAGTTGACCCCCGCAGCAAAGGTTTCGGTACAGAAAACTACCCACAGCATCCGGTTGGAATAGAGTTTTTCGACAAGGTACTTCACCGGGGGCAAAAGGCCGGCATGGTGATAGCCGATGCCCTGGTACAGCAGGCGCCGCAGGCTGCGCCAGCCCGGCCCGCTGAAGGTGCCCGGGTGTTCAGTCTCAGCTTCCCTGATCTGTTTTCCAACCATTCTTTTTTCTTTCATGTTGAGGAAGTCCCAATCATGTCCTAATTCATTTGCCAGAATTTCGGTGCGCCCGCGGCTGAATACAAAAAATAGGGCCGGGAGTTTATCCTGGATCAAACCTGTTATTTCACTGCATGACAATTCCGGCAGATCCACGGACTTGTCGGTTTCATTCCAGTGTCTTCTGCTGCGCATGGTTTTAAAATATTCAACCAGGTCCACTATTTCCCCGCGGGCTTCCTTTTCCGGGACTATCCGGCCGCCTGGCAGCAGCCAGCGGACCGCCAGCGGCACGATTCTTCTCTTCTCCAGTATAACGACAACATTTCCGCCGCGGACGGAACTGATCCAGTCGGCCATTTCATCCACGTTAGGCACTGTCGCGGAAAGGCCTAAAATTTTAACATGGGGGGGAGCGAATAAAATGCTTTCCTCCCAGGTGGTACCGCGTTCCGCATCGTCCAGGTAATGTATTTCGTCAAAAACCACGTAAGAAGTTTTTTCCAGCTGCTCAGGCTCGCTGAGGCACCAGTTCCTGAATATTTCCGTGGTCATGATCAGCATCGGCGCCCCCGGGTTAATGCTGATGTCCCCGGTGACCAGACCTACTGAATCATCTCCGAACAATTCCCTGAAATCCCTGTATTTCTGGTTTGAAAGAGCTTTTAAAGGTGAAGTGTAGACCATCCCAAGTCCCTGGGACATCACGTCCTTTGCCAGCATTTCCGCCACCAGGGTTTTGCCGTTTCCGGTGGGGGCTGAGACAAGTACGGAGAGGCCCTCCCGCAGGGCGTCAGACGCCTCTATCTGAAAATCATCCAGGGTCAGCTTGCCAGGCGGGGGAGGCGCAATTTCTTTTTTACGGGGCGGGCTTTTTTTGGCCCGGTTCACTTCATCCAAACCATGTTCCTGTGGGCGCGCATGTCCCTGGGCAGTACCCCACCC
>CAZPXL010000251.1:0-3314 GCA_964591005.1 uncultured Eubacteriales bacterium | reverse complement strand
CGAGGTAGTTGCAGGCGATATTTCCGGCTTCCGTCATGCCGTAAGAGACGACTATCGGTATGTCAAAGATTTGTTTGAGCTTTTCAGACAGTTTAGGCGAAAGGGGCGCTCCGCTGGACCTGATAAATCGCAGGGAGGAATCCCTGAATACAAAATAGTTTTTTTCAGCGTGCTCCACGATAGATTGCAGCACTGCCGGTCCCGCTGTAAACCAGGTAGGAGAATTACTCTCAAGCACTTGAAAAAATATCGAGGGTTCAAACTTGCCCAAACATATGCTCCTGGCGCCTACTAAAACTGATGCCGTTAAGGTGTTGATGGATATTCCCCGGAACATAGGGGTTATAATTAGGTTAATGTCATCTTTAGTTAACCTGAATGCATTAGCCCGACGCTCTGCTACCGCACAAAGGTTGATGTGTGATCTTGGTATGATCTTGGGTTTTGCAGTAGTGCCTGATGTGTAGTTCAGCATAGCAGAATCATTGTTCCTGGCGGTACGATATATAGGTGTGCCAATACCGTTTATGGCCATTTTCCGCATGGCCAGTTTTATAATTTTTATGCCCAATTCTTCCGCCACACGTATAGATGCGTGGTCGCTAAAGTCTTCCTGCACTATTAAGAACTTCACCTTCAGCAATGACATGTAGTATTTAAATTCTTCATCAGAAAAGTCAGGATTTAAAGGGATGAAGGTTGCAATATTCGACACGGCAAAAAATGCGCAGGCCATATCCATCCCATCCGGCAGCACCACGGCCGCCCGGTCATTTATTTTCACCCCGCAGCTGGTTAAAAATTCTCCCGTATTAAGAACGACATCATACAGCTTGGCATAAGTCAGCGGCGGCCGCCCCGGGAATATTATCGCAGTGGCGTCCGGTGTAAGCTTCGCTTGTTTTTCGATAAAACTCATTATCCTTATATCGGCCATATCAATCTCCGCAATAAAAAATATTTAAAACAGTTCTTTGCCTTGATAGTATAAAGTTCCAGCTTCCGTTTTATTTGATTATGCCGGCTTCCCTGTAATATTTTTCCGCACCCTTGTGAAGAGGGATACCCGAATTCTGGGCTAAATCCTCCGGTTTCATTTCCTTCACTGTTGAGTGTACAGATTTTAAATAATCGATGTTTTGATGTATAGAACGCGCAACTTTGTAGGCAATGTCATCAGGAGCGTCTTTGGATATTATTAGTACGTTGAGGGCTTTAAAAGTATTGAAATCCCGATCATTAAATTTATAGGTGTTGGCAGGTATAACTCCCTTGCTGTAACCATATTTTTGACTCAGACTGTCTATAGCACTCTGGTTTATAGATAAAAATACGAGATCCTTACTGAGTGAGGCTTCTTGAATATGGGTAGCGGGGAATAAGGCTACAGTACTGTATCCGTCAATATAGCCATCGGCCAGCATATTAGAAGAATCCGTCTTATTTCTGAATACTATATCCCCGCCCCATTTTTTAATGTCATCATATGTAACTCCATATTCATTTAGCAGACGTTTAAAAGAAAGTTCTGCTATGGAACCTACTTGATCTGCAGAGAGGCGAATTTTCATCTTCCTGGTGATGACCTCATCAAGTGAGGTAACCCCTAACTTTTTATCCACCACTAATTGGTAGTAGGTGGGATAGAAAGACGCTACAAGGGCTACATTACTTAGTTTTTCCTCAAAAGGTTCGTTTCCCTCAATGGCGTCAGCAGCAACTATGTTATGGCATAAACCTAAATCAACCTGCTTGCTGTTTATCCTGGTTACGTTAGATAATGCATTACCGGGTATCGCTGTTACAGTTGACCCGGGGTAACTTTTGTTGATACACTCTGTTACGCCGTTCAACAACATATACCAGGAGCCGCTGGGTTCACCGCCGCCAATTGTAGCCTTAATAGGTTGATTAACTTTGGAAGCTGTGACCTGCTGTTGCTTTGCGCAGGATGATATCAGTACAAGCAACAGCAGCAGCAAACATGAAAATAATAAGGACAGTAGAAAACTTTTTTTCATAGAATCTCTCCTAACATTATTATTTGGATAATATCTCAACTTCATAAGGTGATACTTTTTGCCACCTCTGTTGATTAAAGTTCTCCACAGGCGCAGCGGCGTCTGAAATACATTGATTCAGCTCTGCCGCCAGGATGCCGACATGCGGCTCCAGGATCATGTGGTGGTGGTCGCCTGGCGTTTTTATCACTTTCAATCCTCCAACCAGCTGGGACCATTGGTCCAGTGAAGCGCTCGACGACAGGTAGTGCTCTTCAGGCAGGAAAAAGACGATATCGCCGTCATAAGGCCGGAGTTGATAACCTTTTGAGGAGCACAAGATTAACACTTCTTTGTCCATGAACCGGGCGACCGCTGGTTTATATCTGTCCGGTGCGCAGAGGTAAGTGTAATACTGGGCTGACTGCTTGTACTTTTTCAGCTTGTCTTTAACCTTGCGGCACATCAGGGCAATTAACTCGCGGCTGTCTGCCTCACTTATTTCTTTGCGGTTTCTCTTTAAAACATCAGCAAAGCTATCCCCCCTTTTTTGGGCTTTGCTGTCCAGCATGGCCAGCAGGTGTATTTCCTGCCCTTCCTCTTTCAGCTTGCGGGCGATCTCCAGGGCGATGACGCCGCCGCCGGAATGGCCGGCCAGGTAGTAAGGGCCTTGCGGCTGCACGCTGCGTATATCACGTATGTAACGCTCGGCCATACTGGTAATATTAAGCGGGTGCAGGTCACTGAAACCCTGGGGGTTGAACCGGAGGCCGTAGACCGGCTGGTCGGCTCCCAGGTGGAGCGACAGGTACCAGTAGCTTAAGACCTCGCCGTCCTTGGCATGGATGCAGAAAAGGGGCGCTTTGCCGCCTTCGACCTGGATCGGGACCAGGAAGGGATGCGCGCCGTTTTCTGCTTCAACGCTTAGACAGCTGTCAATGCTTTCAGCCAGTTGCTCCACCGTACCCTTTTCGAAAATTATGGAGAGGGGAATTTTCCGCCCCCAGGCCTCTTCAATTTCTGAAAAAAGGACAGCTGCCAGCAGGGAGTCCCCGCCCAGGTCAAAAAAGTTGTCTTTCACACCTATCCTGTCAACTTTCAAAATATCTTTCCAGATAGCTGTCAATTTCTCCTCAGTTTCGTTTGCGGGAGCGTCTATCTCTTCCGAAGAGAGATAAGAAAATATATTATCGGCAGCGATGTCTTCAAGCTGCTGGTGAAGGTTCTTTCTCTGCACCTTGCCGGCCGGCCCCTTGGGGATTTCACTTACCGCGTACAGCCTGGTGGGCATTTTAAAATAGCTGGTTTTCCCTT
>CAZPXL010000250.1:0-3338 GCA_964591005.1 uncultured Eubacteriales bacterium | reverse complement strand
CACAGCCGGCGTCACGCAGCCTCCGGCGAAGCCTTGTCGACTCAGCCACGTTCAGGCCCCGGTAATCGGCTAACACTGCGGCCTGGGAGCTTTCAAATTTTCCCTTAATCTCCAGTACTACACTTTCTTTTTCAGATTTGCTTTTTGGCATCCTTCTTTAAACACCTCCCCTCTAGAAATCAGAAATCGGATGTCGGAGGTCAGATTATCCGAGCCGAAATCTCCGACTTCCGGCATCTGCCCTCTGACAACTGAAAAGGCCTCCGCAGAAATGCTGCAGAGGCCTGTACGTTACTATATAACGCAAGATAATATCAGCCTCGGCTGGCGGCTAACAGCCATTATGCGGTGCACCAGCGGTCTACAGCAAATGTATTAATATGTGGGAACATATCTATATCAACAAACTTTTATCGTTAACCGACACCTTGACAGAGGAATGACCGAGGTATATCCCCGAATAAGATTGTTTTAAGCGGTTACTTTTTGAGTGTTAACCTTTACGCCGGGACCCATTGTCGAACTTAAAGAAATACCCTTTAGATATTGCCCTTTTGCCGCGGCGGGTTTCGCCCGGACCAGGGCGTCAATCAAAGTGCGCAGGTTTTCCAGCAGCTTTTCGTTATCAAAAGAAACCCTGCCAATCGGTGCATGGATATTACCGGCCTTATCAACGCGGTATTCAATCTTGCCCGCCTTTACTTCCTTTACCGCCCTGCCCACATCAAAGGTGACGGTACCGGTCTTGGGGTTGGGCATCAGGCCGCGCGGGCCCAGGATGCGTCCCAGCTTGCCGACTGTTCCCATCATATCGGGAGTGGCTATGGCCACATCAAATGCCAGCCAGCCTTCTTTCTGAATTTTTTCCACCATATCTTCAGCCCCGACGAAATCAGCGCCTGCTTCTTCCGCCTCTTTTACCTTGTCGCCCTTGGCGAAAACCAGGACTGTGCGGGTCCTGCCGGTGCCATATGGCAGCACAACAGCGCCGCGGACCTGTTGATCCGCGTGGCGTGGGTCCACACCCAAACGTACGGCTACTTCTATGGTTTCATCAAACTTGGCCGGAGCTACCTTCTTGATCAGTTCAAAAGCTTCGGTCGGCTCATAAAGGACATTCCGGCTGATCTGTTTTTCAGCGTCTGTAAATTTCTTGCCATGCTTTGGCATGTTTTCGACCTCCCTGTGGTATTAACGGAAATACTCCTCCCACTGCTATCCTTCTACAATATCAATCCCCATGCTGCGGGCAGTGCCTTCAACCATTTTCATGGCTGCTTCCACACTGGCCGCGTTTAAATCAGGCATTTTTAATTCTGCGATCTCCCGCACCTTGGAACGGGGGAGTTTCGCAACTTTCTTTATATTTGGTTCCCCGGAAGCCTTTTCGATGCCCGCCGCCTTCTTTAACAGAACAGCCGCAGGCGGAGTCTTGGTTATAAAAGTAAAGGAACGGTCTTCATAAACAGTAATCTCAACCGGGATAATCAGCCCGGCCTGGGCAGCCGTTCTTTCATTATATTCCTTTACAAAAGACATAATGTTAACCCCATGCTGGCCTAAAGCCGGTCCTACCGGAGGAGCCGGGGTCGCTTTACCCGCTGGAACCTGCAATTTAATTATCGCTGATACTCTCTTTGCCACTTGTACTTACACCTCCTTCTCGAAACGTTAGACGTGAGACTCAAGAAATCTTTTCAACCTGGATAAATTCCAGTTCGATTGGGGTCTCTCTCCCAAACATCGAGATAATGACCCTCACTTTACCTTTTTCTATATTAATCTCATCAATCTGACCGATAAAGTTCTCAAACGGCCCGGCTATCACACGGACATTTTCACCGGTGGAGAAATCAATTCGCGCCCGCGGCTCTTCAACACCCATCTGTCTGATGATCTGTTTCGCCTCATCTTCATTTAACGGTATCGGTTTCGAGCCGGAACCAACAAATCCTGTCACCCCGGGTGTATTTCTTACTACGTACCAGGAGTCGTCTGTCATAAACATCTCAACAAGCACATAGCCCGGGAATACCTTGCGTTTTGATATCCTTTTTTTACCGTCCTTAATTTCAACTTCATCTTCCATAGGCACAAGAATGCGAAAGATCTTTTCTTCCATATTCATTGATTCTATACGTTTTTCGAGGTTGGCTTTAACCTTGTTTTCGTAACCGGAATAGGTATGTACAACATACCAGTTTTTTTCCATAAAATACAAGGGACCCTCCTGCAAGTAAGGTCCCTCACCCCCTCAGGAATTTATCTTTTAATAACAGACCTCAGGACTGTACTAAGAGCCGAATCAAAGATCCAGATCAAGGCGCCTACAAATAATACCGCCACCACTACAACAGCGGTGTAGATAATTAGTTCCCTGCGGCCGGGCCAGGCAACCTTCTTAAGTTCGCTATATGCTCCCTTTACAAATTTCTGGACGATTTCAACATAGTTGACTTTTTCTTTCTTTGCCGGCTGATCTTTTTTAGGGTCTTTCCTGGCGACGTCTTTTTTATCTTTAACTAAAGCGATATCTTTCTTGACAGCTTCTTTGAATTCAGTTTTCTGCCCGGAAACATCTTTCCCGTCTTTTTTATCTTTATTCAAGACGACGCTTCCTTTTTGACCGGCTTCCTTCTTACCCTGTTCTTTCTTATTGCCTCCGTCGTCCTGCTTTCTAGTAACAGCCATTAAACGCCACATCCTTAAATTTAAAGTTATTGCGTCCAACAAGATAATTTACCTTCGTTTTATCCATCACAGGCAGATGCGGCTGATCTTTTATGAGGACATACTCTGTGTTATCTGGTTTCCTTGTGCAGGGTATGAGTATGGCAGAATCTGCAGTACTTTTTCATCTCAATCCTGTTGGAGTCATTTTTCTTGTTTTTCTCAGTGGTATAGTTCCGTCTTTTGCACTCGGTACAGGCCAACGTAACTCCTACTCTCACCAGAGCCACCTCCCCTAAAGCCAAAAAAAAATTAGGTCCACACTTCTTATGAAAATTTTACTTATCAAATTTAACACAATTAAAAAGGGATGTCAATAGTTTCCCATTCCGCAACCCGTGTCAAGGGGACGGTTCTCTTGACACGTTTTTCAGTTAGAGCCGCAAAAAAAGTGTTTTTCTCCAGAACACCCGGCATCAGTTCTATTTTATACATTATTGTTATATTTTTATACTACTGGCCCAATGTTCAGGAAAAAACAGCCCGGCACTTTAGTCTAAGCCGGGCTGTCTGAAGAGCGATTATTTTTTAGCTTAATACTCCTTAAGCCTCTTTGAACCCGGTCACAACGCCGGCGCCCACGGTGCGGCCGCCTTCGCGAATGGCAA
>CAZPXL010000249.1:0-3343 GCA_964591005.1 uncultured Eubacteriales bacterium | reverse complement strand
CCCCGTTTTTTGAGCCTGGCTGATTTCAACCGGCAGCTTCTTGAAATGTGCGAACAAGATGCCGGCAGAGAGCACTACCGCCATAATGAAACAATTGAAGAGCTGTTCAGGGATGATCTGAAACACTGCATGCGCTTCCTGAGATTGAATTTGACTTAAGCGGCAATAAGAAGTTCTTTCACTACACAAATAGCGCCTGGAAATTACTGAAGCCTAAGTACTTACTCCCACTCTTCCCTGTTTGACTCCCCTGGGTCAGAACATGCTTTCCTATGTCCTTTTAAAACGAACTAAAAATGTAGTGCCTTCCTGCCCAGTCTCAATTTCAATTTTCGCGTTATGCCTAGCTGCTATACTGTAACATACCGCTAAACCTAAACCCGTCCCATTGTCTTTGGTAGTAAAAAAGGGAGTGCCTATTTTTTCAAGCACTTCGGGTTCTATTCCTTTTCCCTGATCCTTTACGGCCATAGTCACCTCATCCCCATCGGCAAAGGTTTTAATTACCATGTTCCCCCCCCGAGGCATAGCCTCCAGCCCGTTGCGAACAAGGTTTAAGATCATCTGACACATCTCTTTTCCGTCAAGTAATAAATCAGGGATCTCGCCAAGCTCCTTCTCGATATTTTTATCAGTAATTAGTGCATCTGAGATAATCAAGGGATAAAGGTTTAAAATTATTGAATTTAGATTCTGCTCTTTTAATTCTACTATCTTGTTTTTGGCCAAAGATAGATATTCTGTTATTATCGAATTCGCCCGGTCCAACTCATCTATCATAAGGTCAAAGAATTCCCTATCCCGAATATAGTTGTCTCTTTCCCTGAGAAGCTGCAGAAAACCCCTTATTGTAGTCATCGGGTTTCTTATTTCGTGACCAATTCCCGCAGCCATTTCCCCCACCAGATTCAGCCGGTCAAGACGAGCCATTTCCATATCTATACTTCTTGACTTGGTTACATCTTCAGCCATTTTAATAAAATGGGTAATGTCCCCATCTGTATTACTGAAAGGCGATATTAGCATATATTCCCAGTAATATTCGCCATTTTTTTTCTTTATTTGTAGTTCCTCTCTCCATTCTTTCCCGGAATTGACCGCATCCATCATTTCCTTGTATTTTTTAGGAGACTGGCCATATTGATTTTCAAACATATTCTTGCCAATCACTTCAACGGGAAGGTAACCAGTCACACTAGTAAACTTCTGGTTGACGTATTCGATATTTCCTTCAGTATCCGCAATCACGGCGATGCTGGGGCTTTGTTCCAGCGCGCTGGACAATTTGCGCAGTTGTTCTTCAGTCTGCTCCCGCCTTTTTATTTCTTCTTTAAGTTCTTGAAAGTTAGTTTCCAGTTGTTCCCGACGCTTAGCTTCAATATCCCTCAAACCGCCGATAAACCAGCCGACCACATACATGATCATTATCAGGATAAGGCCGGACTCCAAAGCTACCGTTATTGAAAAACCTTTTCCTGAGATATTGTAAATAACCAGGAATACAGTGCTGACCGTGGCAACGATCAGGCCAGCTTTTTTACTAATGCTTGAGGCAGAAATAATAATCGGCAATAAAAGAATCGCGTAAATATAAGGAACCTTATCCCCAATTACATATACAGCAGATATTACCACCAGGAAGGAGACCCCTATGTAAGCTGAATCTATTAAAGTAAAAGATCCGGGGCTCTTTGCCAGAAGGATTTTTTTTGAGTTGTACAACAAAACAGTCACAAATCCTAATAAACATAACAAAGCGAAAAAACGTATATCAATTAAAGTATAATAATTATTCATGGAAACTAAACCGTTATTGCTAAGGATCAAAGCGCATACGGCAACGACAATACAGAGTATATGGGTAGTGGTAACATATTCGTACAATTCCGTCTTTCTTCTTATATTGTCGTCCAAAATATCACCCCACATGGCAAGGGGTGGATTATCCACCCCTTCAAGCCAACTATTTCCTCAGCGATTCCGGCACTTCCGGCTGGTACGCACCCCACCAGCAGCTTGTAGCAGCCGATGCGACGTTTGCCAGAAGCAGCAATAGCGCGGTTGCTAAAAGAAAGGCCCTGGTGAAGATTTTTTTCAATTCACTCACCCCCCCCTTTTTTGAATTTTTATTCCGTCTACGAAAGACATTAACCGGTGACCCGGTTGGCTTAAATTGAAGCTTGTCCACAATAGACTTAAAACAAGACAAAGCTGTATCTCTTTAGCATAAGCCCAGGAACCCAGCCGGAAAAAAAGTATGGCTATTGTTATTAGTATAAAAGCAAAAATTGAGAGAACCTTGAGCCTCTTCCTCCTAGCGGGAGAAATGATCGGCGCCGACGGTGTATCAACCGGGGCCAGGGCAACTACGGAAACAAGACCAGCTAGAATGGCGGTAAAAGATAAGATATCAGCATATATCCGATCTAGCCCGGATAAACAAGACGCCAGTAGAGCTATCGCGGGGAATACGGCAATCGTCACCACAGCGCAGCGCCAGGGCGAATTGGAGTGGGCGCCTCCGGCGGTGTGCCTGAACAATACCGCCACGGCAATACAGGCGGTGACGCCGGGCAATACGCCAAGAAACCATCCCAGCAGTAGCGTGAGCAGCAGGTTGCCAATATTCAATACAAGCACTTCAATAATATAAGCCAGGATTATTTCTTTTTCCTGATCAAGCCCGGACTTTGCCGCCAGGTAACCGGCCGTGCGCCTGCTGAAAAAGAGATAGCTCATATCTTCCACGCCTCCTGATCAGGTTCTATAAACCGCGGGACTAATAAAGAGATAAAAATTAATAATACAGCCTGAGGAAGTGCTAATAATTTCTGAAGCAGATCTTTTGACATTGTTGTTATTTGTAGATCAAACTTATCATATAGGCCTTTAAAAAAGAATAACTCTAAAAACCCAAGAAAGATGATACTAATTAATGCAACAACAAAAGCTTTTGTAGGTGGTACGCGAGTGGCGGTTGTTATTATAATAACCGTAAGCAGCAGGCCGGCTACAGTATGCAAGCCGACAGCAAAAGACGATGTCCTGATATAAAAAGCGATTACCGCCATTATCGTTCCCGCAGCTACAATCCGCCCCCAGCGAAGCGGCACTTTAGCCAGAGCCAGACTCAAAGCAACAATCCCTGACGATTCTGGAATACCTTGTAAAAGAAACAATACAAACTTTTCTATTTTTACCACTTCCAAATATTCTTCTTTATTCCTTATTATTCTACTTAATAGTTAACTTGTCAATATTTTCATGTATATCCAACAATTACTGTTTTATTTCGACATATTATTTAGATAGAAGTTCGAAAAATGCGATGAACGTAAGTCTA